>JBAXCL010000005.1:0-22193 GCA_037141515.1 archaeon | reverse complement strand
TATCGAGCTGAGGGTAAACAAATTTATCCTGGTAACTCATTAAGTTCTCAATGTGCAAGACTTCTACTACTTCGATTTAAAGACGTTGACTCATATAAGCAGAAAGAAGTTATCCAATCATCAAAACAAGCATTCAAGAAAATTTCGGGTATATCGAATTTAAGAATTTTTGAGTTTAAAAAAGGAGAGAAGCAAGACTTAATTCTCTTAATCGAATCATTTGAAACTATAGATATAAAAAATATAGATTATTCAAAATTTGCAACATTAGGAAATCATTTAGATTTAATCAATGAATACATACCTTATTGGATTCGTGGAAAACTACCAGGTGTTTACGATAATACAGGCCACTGAGGATAACATTAATTGCACATTGCAATTAATGTAGTTTTTTTTTACTTATCTATTTCTTAATGGCCTGGCTTGAATAGCAAAACTTATTCCATAACCTTTGGCACAGACAGTAGTAAAAATAGAAATATAAAAAAATTAAAATTTAATTAATAAATTTTTTAACTAATTAAATATTTAATTGAGTAATTTATTAATTAAGTAATTTTTTTAAATATCTAATTTTTTAATCTGCTTATTTTTTGGCAAGTTTTTTTAAGTAAGTTTTTTCTTTTAATTAAATTTTATTCCTGTTCATCCTTTTCTTTAGCCTTTTCAGCAGCTTTTGTGGTTTGTAAGCGCGGAATCATAACAGTTGTTACCCAGTTCTTCCACTGCCCAAGCAGTTGATCGTAATCGATTTTGCCGTTCTCTTCAAGCATATCCTCTTTCATCAAGAGAAGTTTATTAGTGCAAAGGCTTGTGTGCTCTGCCTCAAGAAGCGAAGGAAGAGAAAGTTTGTTTTTTTGTTCAACAACAAATAGTTTTGAATTTGCGCGCAAGCGAATCTCTGCCCAAATATCAGTAACACTCATCCCGCTAGTCGACTGAATCTTTTTGAACAAATCACTTTCCTTTAGATTGTCTTCCATTAATTCAAGTGTATCCTTAACTGCATCATACTTCATAATGTCAAGCAATCCCCCTTCAACAGAAGGATCATTATTCCAGTGTTTTTTAATTTCAGTAATTTCAAAAACTCGTCTATGCCTTCCAAGACTTCCCTTAAATCTAATCGGACGAGCAACAACAATCAAATCAGTTGCTTTAAACGAAGTAGTTGGAACTTCAAGATCATTAACAACACGATCCCAAACAGCATAAGCACTATCCGCGTGAATTGTTCCAAGAACTACGTTACCTGCTGCCCCAATACGCATTGCTTCGTATAAAACTTTGGCTTCTTTTGATCGCACTTCTCCAATTACTAATGCCGAATCACCTAAACGTAAGGCCGTACGGAGGGCTTCAGCAGGATCAACTTCAGTTTCTGTTTTTGAAATACTAATCGGACTCCTTGTTTTTAATCTCTGAATATTAAACCCGATATCCTTCATGTAAGGCACTGGAAGTTCCATTGTATCTTCCTGAACAATAATTCTTGAGTTTTGTGGAATCTCAAGCATTACCGCCTGAAGTAAAGAAGTTTTTCCCGACCCGCGCGAACCCGAAATTAAAGTTGTGACCTGCATATCAGTGAAAAAACTTAACAATCCAGCCGCTAGAGGATTTAGATAATTTACATCAATAAATTGTTCAAGTGTCCAAGGAGTAATTTTATGCAATCGAAAAGCAAAACCAAAGCTTGAAGGAGAAAGCGGTGGCCCAATAACAGCAACACGCGTCTCAAGATCAGGCAAATCAAAATCAAGAACAGGGTGAGCTTCATCAAAAGGTCTGCCACTCATTGCACGAAGCTTAGAAATAAGTGCACTGGCTTCATTCTCTGTGAAAGTAATATTTGTCTGACACTGACCGTAATCTGTGTGAACAATATAAATCGGTCGTGACCCAATTGGGGAATCAATATATACATCAGTTATCTTTCTGTCATTAAGAAGAACTTCAAGAATTCCATAACCCACTGTGTAACGTGCAACAACCTTTGCAAGCGCAGACATTTCCTCTGCATTAATTTGTACTTTATTAAATACTGCAACCTCCTTAATTGTTGATTCATATAATCGCTCAAAATATTTTCTTGAAGTAGCAACTGTGGAAAGCGAAGTTCTTCCCGGCTTATACGATGCAACAATTTCTTTCGTCTTACTTAAAACAAAATACTGTTCGGGTGCAAGAGAATACTCTGGAGGATTGATGTAATACAATTTTTCAACTTTGTCAGGGTTAGAAAGAATTTGAGTAGTTGACTCCCTAACTTGGTACTCATCAACAAGTTCAAAATCCTCCATTCCCGTAAAAGATAATTTCGATCCGATGAAACTTGGTTTAATATCAGCCTCAAACATCGATTTGTAAATTTGCGCAGTATCAGGAATTTCAGTAAGTTCAGTAAGAATTTTTTTAGCGCGAATAATTAACATCAAAGACTCAAAGCGAGTCTTTAGCTCAACCATTGTTGCGATATATGGCTCAGCACATTCAACATAAGTTTGGCCAGCGTGCTTTACTTTTTCCTGTTCTTTGCCCAATTCCTGAACCAGCGTAAGGTAAGAAAGAAGAGGATCATAGTTAATTAAGTCATTAGCAACACGAACGATTATTTGGTGACGCTCGGGGAAAAAAGTTTCGCACTCCTTAATTGGTTTTCCTAAATGATTATAACTCCAAATACTATCAACAACAAGTTTTAGAGAAAGATTAGCAACTTCCATTAGCATCTTTGTCTGAAGTTCTTCATACACTCTTTCATAAACTTCAGCAAGAACAATTTTATCTGCTTCAACTTCCTGTAAAACTTTGATTACGTGAAATCTACAGTGATGATCTTCTCCAATAGACGCAGTATAAACACAATTCTTACAATCAAAAATTGCAGCACGCTTACCCCCCACGTCCTTTGCAACATAATCCCCTACTTTAAAACCGCCAATTTTCATTTTCAATCACTATCGTTCTAAATAATAAATAATTCAATTCTGCCGCAAAAAGCGCCTTCGCATTAATGCATAAGCAATAGTCAATTAATGATTTAAGAAATATAAAAGCTTGCTTGGTGGGCTGCTAGGCGTGGCAATGGATTAAATCAAAGAAATTATTTTAGGGAAAACTATTTAACCACAAAAGCTTTTAGTTAATCATGCCAATAAAAAAGAAACGAGTGACTTTTGTAAAAACAAATAAAAAAGAAAAAAGCACTTTTATTTTTTTGAAAAAATACTTTAAAGAGCAGGAAGAAAAAGTGCGTGCAAATCCACGCAGACAATTTGCATTCTTTATACTTGGCTTTTTAGTTGCTTACTTGTTACTGACTTTTTTTATTTCAATTATTCCAGAAACTGCAATAAAAGGGATTGTTGGAAGTACAACCCAAGGGATACTTTCAATACAAGGAATTAGTGCAACTTCAATCGGTGTTAATGATTGCCAAGAAATATCTTGGCTAGGCGATACGGTTAGCGGACAATGCTACTCGTTTTACATTAATCAATATCCGGTAGTGGATGCGCCAAACTTGCAGGGAAAGATAATTGTAATTTCCTGGTTATGCACAGGCGTACTTGAAATAATTGTTTTAGTATCTGCAATAATTGCCAGTTTTGGAGTAAGTTGGAAAAGAAAAGCTGTCGGAGTGGGTGTTGCAATAATACTTGGGATCATTTTCAACCTTCTAAGAATAGTAATTACAATTAATTTAATTTTAACTCAAAATGTGCAAACAGTCGAACTAGCACATGATTTACTTTTCAGACTAATATTGTTCTTTTACATTGTAATAGTATATGTTGCGTGGTTTTACTGGGCTGCGAAAGAAAAGTAATTTTATATCATTTTTGTAATTTGTGAAAGTAACAATATTTTAGAAGCAAAAAAAAGGCATTTATTCTATTCTCTGCCCAATCAAGTAGTTTATTATTGTAAACGCGGGGGAGAAGGTTTATTAATAAAGTAAAACTTAATTAATTATAGTATATTAGTTCCTTTTTCGGGGGATTTGCTTGATAACAGAAAAGCTGTCGGGGCTTTACACCAAACTTGAAGACAAGTACTTTGATGCGCTTGATTTCTTTGACAAAAAAGGAATTCCTGTATATAATTACTCTGATTTTTTTGAGAAAAAAGGAATACCAAGTTTTGTTGTAACTGTAGCAATAATAGTTGCAATAATTGCGATTATAACTCTTGCATTTACTTACCAAGGCGGAAACGTAAGCGAATTAATAATGTCTTTAAAAGATGCTGACGGAAATCCGCTTGTAAATGCCAATTTAAAAATAACTGATGCTAGTGGAAATATTCTTTTTGAAGGAAAAGCAAGTGACGGTGACACAGTTAAAATAAATCGTGCACTAAAAAACGGAGAAGTAATTAGCTTATATGCGGAACTTGAAGGCTACCAGCCAGCAAGTGCCGAGTTTACTGTTGGAACTGGAAATAATTCCCCATCACTTTCATTTGATAAAGGATTTACCGGGGTAGAAGCAACTGTGCGAATAATTGATAGTGAAACAAAAACAATTATTTCAGGAGCAACAGTACTTGCAAGTACAAATAATTTAACTTACCAGTTTAATGAAGATCAAAACGGAGCATATAGAAAAGCTGGGGTGCCTTCTGGAGTAAGCATTCTTCTAAAAGTTGACGCTGAAGGATACAATTCATACAGCCAGACAGTAACTTTTAATGAAGGACAAGTACGCGAAGTTCAACTAACTCCATCAGACGCAAGCTTTGTTGGAAATGCCACAGTCCAAATACAAGTAATTGACTCTGATAATAAATTAGTTGACTTGGCGCATGTAACAATTACAAACACTCAAAGTGATGTTGCACTATTAACTGGTTATACTCAAAACGGAGTTCTTACAGGATCTTTACAAGCTGGAGTTCCTCTAAAAATTGTTGTTGAAAAACAAGGCTACTTAACATACAATTCTGACAATGCTGGCGGGAATATTACAATTAGAAAAAGCGAAGCGCAGATTAGTATAACCCTCACTCTAGGCGGGCAAAATATGCACGTTTCTGTTACTGATGAACAATCAGGGTTTGGACTTGAAGGCGCAACAGCACAAATATTTACTGAAAGCGGAGTTTTATTAAAATCAGAAACAACAACTGCCACAGGAGTAGATTTTTCAGGACTTGATTCGAATGGACAATTATATTTTACTGCACAAAAAGAAGGTTACTTGCCAGCACGACAATTAGTTCAAGTAAGTTCCACTGAAACGGTTTCACTTGCGCTTAAAAGAGTTATTGCGACAAACTCAGCAAGACTTGATATTTATTCAATTGATTCAAAACTCGCACCTGTTAATGGCGTAAAAGTAATGATTTACGATACAAACGGTAGCGTGAATGCACCATATGGAATTCCACAATTTGAAACAGGTTTTGCTGGATATGCAAATGCCACAGTTGAAACAGGAAAAACTTATGTGATAAATGGATTCACCGATGTAATGGAAGGAAAAACAACGGTTGAAGTAAAAGCCGGCGAGATTGATAAAAAAGTTTACCTAAATATGGCAAAAAAATCAAACATAATTGAAATGCATTTCATCGATGTTTTTGGCGGGGATATTTCTGGAAGTGCAGTAATAAGCGGGCTTGATGGAACAATGCTTTTTGATGGGGATTTAGCACTAGGGAGTGCATTCTTTGACGGGCAACAAAAACAAACAGTGAGTGTTAAAGTAACTGGTGTTGATCAAAATGTATTCTCTGAAAATGTTGCGATTGGCGGAAAAGACTACGTAGAAGTTGTTGTTTATGATAAAGGATCAACCGCACTAGCACCAACAATCGAATTTGTAAAAATAGAAAATGAGAAAGGCGATGAAGTAAAAGGAATTACTCCTGGAGCATTTTACTTTGCGGATTTTGCAGTATCCTTCCCGCGCGCAGCAACACAAGGAGGAGTACATTTTAGAACAGGGGAAGATAATATCGCATTTGCTGAATCGGAAAAAATTGGAGTATATGATTTAAGTTTCGGCGGAGCAACAATAGCATATTCACAATCCTACACTCCAACTCCCGCGCCTGGAAATGAAGCGGTTGACAGGGCAAATAGCGGCGCACAAGGATCAAAAAATAAATGGGTTGAAGGAATTATTTCTTCTCCAATCGGAACATACACTGTGAAAGTTAAAATCAGGGCTGAAGATTTTACCGCTGGTAAAGTTCAGCTAAAATACAGGGCATGGGCAATAGCAAGCGGGGATTATTATAGAACTCCTGCAGACGATGCACTTGGAACAAAAATTTTAACTGAAACAAAATCCGCGCTCTACGCAACAACAAACAGCACGGACTTTGTATTATACGAATCACTTCCTGATTGTAAGGATAATATTTGCATAACCACAAACTTTGTTGATGCTGATGAAAAATATTATGCAGAAAGCGGATTTGAAGCAATAAAAGATAAAGAATATGCAATAGAAGCAGAGATTAGTGCAACAGAAGCTGATTACATTCAAGTAGTTGTGACAACAGATTCAAATATTAATTTTTCTTCAACACAAACAGGAAGCTTTGCGTTTGCGGTTGACCGAACAGGAGGCCAGTCTACATCATTACAGAAAAAGACCGCTTCAGCAGCAGTATCTCTGGCAAAAGACAGCAAACAAAAATTAAGATTCTATTTTACTCCAAATAAAATCGGCAGTGCGAGCATAAAAATTACAGCTACTGGAAAATCAAGTGTAGAAAAAAATGTTGCATTTAATGTAGTTGAAGAAAAAACTCTACTTGTTGAACTATCCTTGGGCCAAATAATCCCTGGGAGAAATTTTTCAATAAAAGTTACCGATTCTGGACTAAAGGGAGTTCCAAACGCATTTATTAAAATCCTTGATAAAGATGGAAAAGTTGTAAAAAGCATTGAAGGAGACGGAACTAATGGGAAAGGTTTGAATGGAAACTATTCAGTAATGAATAATCTTTCTCCTGGGTTATATACTGTTGAAGTAAGTGCGCTAGGGTTCAAATCAAATTCGGTACCACTACTTATTACAATACAAAATATACTTACTTTCCCAGATACGTTAGAAGCAATAATTGAAGTTGGACAAAAAACTGCACTCCTTAATGAAAATTTAACTAACACAAGCGATTTTACTGTACAGTCAATCACGATCCAAACTGATTCACAAGAAATACAAGACAATGCAAAACTTGGCGATAGCGTTTACACTGCAACTAGCGGCAAATTCAAAATAAAAGCAAGTGCGCCAATTGTAATGGGAAGCGGACAAACTCAGCAAGTTCAAATAACCGTTACTTATTTGGGCACTCCGACTGATACTGCTGATGAGACCGCAAACATAACAATTTCAGGAATGGTAGAAGGAAAATTCCTTACAAAAGTAACTTCAAGCCTGCATATGGTTTACAATAGAAAACTTGATCCAGCCTGCCTAAAAGTAGTTCCAACAACACTTGTGCTAAACGTACTTGGGACACAAGGTGCAACAGATTCTCAGGCGATTGAACTAACAAATACTTGTGATACAGCACTTTTGATTCCATTTGCAAAAGAAAAGATTAAGGAAAAAACAGTTCGCTCATTTATTTTAATTTCTTCAGAAGATATTGATTTACGCCCCGGCGAAACAAAAAATATTAACATTACTGCTACAAATTTGATTGACCGCGGAAGTGCAAGGCAAGAAACATTCGGGTTTGATATTGTTTATGACTCTAACTACTTGAAGAAAACAATAAACGTAAATGTTCAAACAATAAATCCGCTCTTTGCACTAAACTATCCTCCGCAAGTAACATTATTTTTGGCACAACCAAATATTTCTGAAAAAGCTAGTGCGGCGCAACCAATATTTGTTTCAAATATTTCTGCATTCCCCGTAAATGATCTTACTTTTGTAGTAGACAAAGACTATGCATCACAAGCAAGCATGAAGATTTCAGTTGAACCATCCGCAGTAGTATCACTACTTCCTGGACAAGCAATTACTCCTCCAAAAGTAGTATTTGCTCAATCCAATTCAAAAATTACTGAACCAGTAAGAGCAAAAATATTAATATCTGGAAGTATGGGGCAACTAAATAATAGAACAGGACAATCGGATAATTACAATTATTATGCGAATTACCTAAATGGGACTGCGCATGGTGGAAACACAGCTTATGGAGCCAACGCTATTTACGGAAATTCACCTTCTTTAAATTCATACTCTTCAGGTTCAAGTCCATATTATAGTAATGTTAAACAAACGCTTGGAGCAATTGATGTAATAGTTTACTATTCAGGATATAATTGCCTTCAAGCACACCTAACAAGCGATGAAGGGTCGTTCTTATTCTCTTCAATCGGCGGGCAAATAGGAAAAATAATTTCAATTTCAAATACTTGCGCAGAACCAGTAAGAGTACTTGGCGCAATTCCCGCAGCAAGCGCGCAAAATCCAAATTCATTTGGATTGCCAATGATTGCAAGCTCAGTAATACTATCACTCCCACAAATTACAGTCGCTCCGGGAGAAACCGCAAAAGTACAACTAAGTGTAATGACTGCAGTACCAAATATGAAAAGAGAAAATTACCAAATTGTTATCAGCGGAGTTTCAGAAATAAGCCAGACTCAAATAAGCTCAAAGCCATTCGCGATTAATATTTACTCAGGACTTGACACTGCAAGCGAACACGTCAAAGCAAGTCTGGTAAATGTAAAAGTGTGTCAGTCAGGTGTCGCATCAATTGACGAACAAGTACAAATGCCAAAAACACTGGGAACAAACTGCGCCGAAAACTATTGCGATGCAAAAGATGCAGCAACATACCTTGGAAGCAAAATTTTAAGCACAATAAGCAAAGCGCAATCCCAAGGATACACAATGAAAAATAAAGGCGATGCATTCAGCTGCCAGAACACCGAAGGCGCATGCACATTCGAAGAAATAGGGATGCTTCCAGAACAATTCGATTTATACTTGCAAAACGATTACGTAAGCGCAACAGCACTTGATAGAGTTCTAAACAACAAAGAAATGGAAGGGGTAAATTCAACTCCATTTAGAGAAACAAGTGCATCAACCGGATTCATGGTAGAATCAAGATCAGTTCAAGATTTCGCATTCCTAAAACCAATGATACTATCAGGATACGATAGACGCGTATTCATTGACCGCGAACTTGCGGGATGCGGATACTACAGAGTAACAATTACAGGCGTATTCAAAGCAGGTCTTGAAGGGCTAGAAACAATGACTCCTATAATTGCTGTTAAAGTAGTTCCAATAAATGGAAAAGCAAGACTACTAACAAGCCAATGCACAGTGGGAATAAATAATATCGCAAACTTTAACCCCGTTGACAAAGGTCTAAACCCGGGAAATGATTTAGGCACGTGGATGACTACCGTAACTACTGATGCGCAACTAACTGATATTGCTAAGAAAATTGCAAAAGCAAGATATAGTTCTGACCTAAGAGTTGGAAATGGAAACGGAAATATTGTTAAACTACAACTAGGCGCACTACAAGGATCACTAGCACAAATGTGTGTAGGCGGGAGCGACAAAAAAACAATAACCGTAACAATCGACAGCGCACAAATGAATATCGCAACAACAAAAGATGCATTCTCACTAGCAGTAATAAAAATGGTCAGCGACGCACTCAACGGTTCGTTTGGAACAAATTGCTTGATTAAAGAAGGCGACGTTTATAGATGCATTAATTTAAGTGACCCCGGCGGAAGTGCAAATAGAAAACTTGCGGTTCTAAGCGACAAAATACAATTTATCTCAAACAAAGAATCCTGTGTAAGCGGAACAATATACTCTAACTACTTGGAAGAACTAAACTTTGATATTACTCCAAACCCTAACAATACAAAAGACTTCGTTGGAATAAGAAAAATTACAATAAGCACTGATGATACTAAAAATATGCCAATAGTGGCAATAAGCGGGACTAAAACTTCAACAAATACTAGCGCTAATACAAGCACTGGAATAGGCGCAGGCACAACAACGCCAGCTACTCCTGCAACACCAAGTGGAAATCCACTTACTCCAACATCAGGAACGACTCCAGCAAAAGCAGAAAGCGCTAACAAACAAAACACAATAGTTGCAAATTTCGCAGAGGCGCCAACAGCACCGGATGCGACAAATACAAACCCCACAATAAACGCACTAACTGATAATACTCAATTAGAATCAGGTGCACTTTACGAATACGTTGTCCAAGGCGGAAACCTTGATGCAAAAAAACAAGTTGAAAAATATATTACACTAAAGAAAAACACTACTTCAAAAGACTACGCATACTACAGAAACATTAAAATCTGCGCATCACCATCAGATCAAGTTGCTGCAGGAACCGCACCACAAACCGCATACATACAAGCAAACGGAGTACAATTCGAAGTATCAATTAAAAATTTACAACACGGAGAATCAAACGCAACAACAAAAGACTCCAAAGCAGTAATAACAATACAAACAGGAACACTACATCCTGAAGACTTGATGACTAAACTTTGTTCAGGCTTGGCAATCGGCGAAGATAAACCTTATTACTTTACTCTTGCTTGGCAAAGTGATGGAGAAAGCAATAACACATTTGAATATTCATCTGATCTAAACGGATTAAAAAATGCAGGAAAACTAAAAACTTGCCCAAATACAATGTTTGACGATGTTACTGGCGGAGCAGGGACGGACCAGTATGATAAAACACTAGCTGCAAATAGAGGTCTTGCGCTTGGAAATTATGCATGGAGCTGTGCATTAACTTCACTTGCCTGCAACACAATGATTACTGGGGTTGGCGGAGCATATGGTGCAGCGCTTGATTGTGGAATCCCAATAGTTACTACTTACAAAAATGATTTGTTGTTATCTACCGGATTAGATAAAAGTGCTGGATTACAATCTCTTAAAAAAACCGTTGAAAAAATCCCTTTACTTGGAAAAATAATTTCTGACTTTTTACAGGCAAAAGAAACTCCCCCAGAACCAGTGTCCTTTGGTGCAGAAGCGCTTAGCGCAGGTCCTGGCGTTTTAATAAAATCACTAACTACTTCGCAGAGAAACCGCCTTGCAAGCGGATTTGCCGACGGGTTCTGGTCAAAAAAACTTACAAAAGATTCAATAAAGGATATATCAAAACAAGTCGGGGCAGTACTTGCGCATGAAGAAAGAGTTGCTCTTGAAGGGGCATTAGCTACACCTGATGCAGCAGTGCTAAGTTCATACGAAACTAAGATTGCTGATGGATTTGCAAAATCAATAGAAAAAGATATGGTTGCAGATTTTGATGCATTATCAGAAACTGGCGGAATAACACAAAAATTAAAAATAACGCAATATTCAAACCCAGAACTCGCAACAACAAAATTAGAATCTTTGAAAAAAGCACTTGATAACAAAGCAGCACTTGATGCTGTGCGAGAAAAGGTTGTTGCAGAAAATGTATCTGGTGCACCTCTCATAAAAAGAGCAATGGGACTTTCTGGAGAAGTAACTACTACTGATATGCTTGCGCGTATTTCTGACGCAGAAGCACAAAATATTGTTCGAACAGCAATGCCAGCAGGCCAAAAAACAATTACTGATTTAATCAGAGAACGACTGTTGACTGGGCAATATGGCAGTGTAAGCCATCCCACTGGAGTTAGTGCTCCAACAGTTGTCATTAATATGAGCGGAGCAGGCACTGCCCAAAGTGTTCCAAATTTAGTAATTAAAAATAGTCTTTCTGTGGGCGAATGCCAGTCAATTGTAAGAGACTCTTTAAAAGTATCGGGACTTGGACTCTCAGACCCTGCAATTGAAGGTATTGTAAGCAGCGTAACAACAGGCATAACAGTTCCTGCTGGTGGAGAGTTAGCGATTGGAAAAGTGGCTTCCGAAATAGGAAACCCAATTGCACCAATTATATCAAGATCAATACCAAATGCAGAAATAGCAAGTATAGGAAAACAACTTGCTCAATTTTCAACTGGAAAAGTAAGTGAGGCTGAAATTAAAACCGCTTTAAGTTCTACAAAATGGAAAAATATATTTGCGCAAGGGATAAAATTCGGAAAAGTAGTGGGCTGTGGATTACTCGCAAATGTAGTCGGCGGATTTGCATACAACACTACAATTGATACTACTCAAAAATCAGTAAATTTAAAGACAATCAAATCAACAAATGAAAATTTTAAATTTGAAAAGAACCATACGTACAAACTTGTAATATCTCAAATTGGCAGCGTAATGACTACTTTCACAGATGTAACTCCTGGCTTTGCAAATAATGATTTGGCAGCAACTATGGAGCGCGACTTGGCAAAACGCTCAGATGCTTTATTAGTTTCAACTCAAAAAACACCACAAGACAAAACACCCGAAGAAAGACCATTAGAACAATGGCTAATGAAAACAAACTTAATTACTGCAAAAGACAAACTAAAAAATTACACTTATGCGGGGTTACCACAAACAGAGATAGATAAACACTTGCAAATACTCACTGATCAAAAAATTCAAAAATTAATTTATTTATACACTGCACCAGAAACTATTGCCAAAATCCCAAACCCGAGATACATTAAAGGCTCAGACGAAGGACTTGCAATAGCAATTATGCTCTTTGGTTGGAACGACGGGTTTAGTGCACAAGTTAAAGCAGAAACAACAAACTTTGAGGGTTGGTTAAAAGATAAACTTCAAAAAGCCACAACTGCAAGAATTGCTGGAAAGAATAAAGGCGAAGATATTGCAAGAACAGCATTCCCTGAATTAATAAAGTCTGAAAAAGATGCAACAGACTTTGCTCAAATGTATGCAGCTTGGCAGGCAATTGCTTACAAAGACTCTCCAAGCGCAAAACCGACAAGCTAGCTTTGTTTGCGAGTTGCAATGGTTAATCTTTTTAACTACAAAAATCATTCAATAATCTGATTGAAATGAATAAGTTTTTTAAAATTAAAAAATCCCGCGGCTTTAACATGTTCTCCGCGATTGTTGCGATAATACTTGTTATGACTGGGACTGTTTTGACTAATACTTTAATTTCAACTGAAGAAAAAACAAGTAGACAAGTTTATTCGATGCTAAATAATTATGCTTTGTCTGATGAAGCAAATTTAGCTCGCTCTGATGCACTGCAAAGCTTTAACTATAATTTCCGCGAAAAACTAGAAAATTATTTGACTTTTAATGATTCAAAAAAAAATGAACCTGGGTTTGAGTTATTTAGAATAGATTCGCCTGGGAAACAATTTGATTTTGCCTCGATGAAGAAAAACTTTGAAGCAGTAATACTTCTTACTGACACTAATGCGGGAGAAAAATTTGACGCTGCAATAAGCTATGTTGCTGATAGAACAGTTGATCAGTTCCTTGGGGGAACGTATGGGCGATTCTCAGTTTCACTAAGCGATGTGAGTCAAGATGCAAAAAATGCAATAAAAAATGCAACCAAAAGCGCAATAGAAGCGCAAAGAGATAATTTTTTAGAAGTAGTTGACTGCGGTGAAGTTGAATGCAAAAACGGTTCATTTTATTTTAATATTCCATTAAACAAAATCAGTAACGAAGCTTACGAATCCCTGCCAAGAATTGTTGTAAAAGATTTGGTTTCGCAAGAAGAAATAAAAATGGCAATCCTGCCAAGAACGAATATAAAAGTTTACATTCCATTACGATTTTTTAAAGCGCTAAATGAAGCAAGAAAAACCGCGAATGCAATAAGTGCATCACACGCTGAGCTTGCAGAATATAAACTTGGATTTTGCGAAAGTGCCTCCTGCGCGCCAAGGACAAACCAAATTACTCCAATGAGTGCAAGTAGCTGGAACAAAGCATGTCCAATAAGTGGGTTTGACCCGCCGATTGATTTCACAGGAATCTCTGCCGCTGAAATGCAATTACTTGGAGTAACATCTTATTTAGCTGGCGGGGCAATTCCTGGGTGGGGTGAGCTAAAAGCAATGGGTGCGAGTGTAATATGCAAAAAAGCAATATCTGGTAATGCATTCATAACTGATGATGCGAATTTTACAGTTAATGATGATCTTCTTTATCCAGGTGACCAAAGAAATACCCCAATTTCTAACTGCGGACTAAATAATCTTGTAGTAGTAGTAAATCCTGAAGGGACTCACATTTTGTCTAGTGGTGAAAGACTACGGTGTAGTAGAATAACTGGGGTAATAGCTGATATAGTTTATGCTGAAACAAATCCACTGTTTATTGTAAAAGGGACTGCAGAAGCTGGAAAAAAAGACTTGTATAAAATTAGAATAACTGAAAGTACATTTGCCCAGCAAAATCAATCTACTTTTACTAGTACTGCTTTGCCGAATTGTGTTTCAACAGGTTCTAGTACTTTGGGTTCCTGTGATCCGATTTAATTTGAATTGAATAATTCAATTCTAATGAATTATAAATTTAATAAGTTAAAAATTACGCGTGTTTGATTTTTGTTTTGGCAAGGGTAACATTAATAAAGACTTGAATGGTATATTGTTATAGTGAAGAAATTATATTAAAGTGGATTAAATTCAGGTAAATTGATATTTGGACGCTTTCGAGTGGTTAAAAATGGGACTTTCGGATGCATATTACGCTATAGAAGATAAGTGGTACGGCTTTATTGACTCTGTGTCGGAAAAAGTTCCTGCATTTGGCAAATTTATTGACTCCTTAGAAGCTAAAGGAGTTCCGTCTTTTCCAGCATTCATCGCACTAGTGATAATAGTAATAGCTCTATTTGCATATTTTTTTGTAATTGCTGCGAATTCTTCCCTCGCAATAAATATTACAGATAGCAGTGGGGCAGTTGTTGAAGGCGCAACAGTTGTTGTTTTACAAAGCAGCCAAGAAAAATCAAGTCTTGTAACGGACTCTGATGGAAAAGTAGTTTTCTATCTTCCAAACGGTGAATATTCAATAAAAGTTGATAAAGATAATTATTCTTCAACCGCAAAATCAATCGTGCTTTCAGGAAATGGTTCAGAGGATTTAATTCTAACATCAAGCGATGTAACTCTTACAAAATCAGTTTATCTAAAAACTGCAACTGGCGCAGTTGTTGAAGGAAGCGGTTCGGTAATATACAAATGCAAGGGTTCTAGCGAAGAACTTGTAGCAACCTACACAAATGGAAAATTTGATGCAAGAGTCGGCGCAGATTGTGCAGAAGTTGAAGTTATAAGTGTTCAAAATTATAATATTGTAAACTCGACCGCAAGTTTCGCGGGAAATTCAAGTGCTACAGTTGAAAGACAAATAGTGCTAATGGGGAGTGTAAGTGTTACACTGAAAAATTCTGATACAAATGCTGCTCCTCCAGCAGGATTGAGAGTAAAACTTATCCCTAATGATGGAACAACCGCAATAGAAGAACTTTCAACAGGAACAAGCATCGTGACTTTTGAAAGTGTTCCAATAAAATCTTACTATGTTATTGTAACTGATTCTAGTGGGGCATACGCTTCTTATGATGGAACAAAAAATGAAGGCGAAAAAGAAGTAAAGCAAGGGCAAATAACATCATTCAATGTAAATCTATTGAAAGCAATTTCTTCATCAATAACGGTAAATGTTAAAGACGCTGCAAATTCTACTCCAATTAAAGGTGCAGTTATTACAATCGCTTCACTTACAAATTCAAATGATACACAAACACTTGTGACTGATGTAACCGGACAAAAAGTATTTGGAGTAGCTGACGGAAGCGCATACACAATTTCAGTCGAACAGGATAATTATATAAGCGGCGTTACAAAGCAAGCATCAGCAGGGGATACAGTTGAAATTGATTTAGTTCGCGCAAACGAATCAAATAGTAATTCAATTCTTGTAAAAGTAATGGATCCAAAAGGAAGTCCTATTGATAATGCAAGAGTAATTTTGAAGAAATCTGATACTGCTGGAACAACCGTGGCTGAAAAGACAACCGGGGCAAGCGGCACAGCAGAATTTTTCAACCTTGATATTACACAAACCTACTTCGCAACAGTATCAAAAGAAGGATTTGGGAGTCAAAATTCTACAAGCGTGCAAGCACAACCAAGAACTCAAAGAGTGCTTGAAGTAACATTCGATATTGGGGAAGGGCAAATAAATGTAAAAGTTCTTGACACTGACAAAAATCCTTTAAGCGGGGCAAGCGTAAAAGCAATTAACTATTATACTTCACAACAAGAAGGATCATCAATTTTAACAAGCACTGAAGGACTTGCGAACTTTACTATCCGCGCAGATAAAAAAGTTTACTTTGTAGTTGAAACAACAGGTTACCAGAAGTATTTTACAGCAACTACTCAAGCTAAAGCAAATGCAACAATTGACAAAACCGTAATATTACAAAAACCAACTGCAAAAATAAGTGCAGTTCTTATTGGAGTATATAGCGGGGCGGCAGAAGTATCAGCAACAGCTAGCGCAGCAACAACAAGTGCAGCATCAACTGTGAGCCAGGGAAATTATACTGTTCGCGCAGTAGTTTTAGTTCCAAAAGGATCATTCACCGAAGCTGGATTACATTTACGCACAGGAAAAGAAACACAAAACGTTACTAACTTGATGGAAGAAGACGGACTGAATTTAAGCAGCGTTGAGAGCTCAGGACGCTTAACAAGGGGAACAACTTACTCCCCTCCTCAAGGAATGGATGCTGATAAGAAGAATACTACTACTGGAAATGCAAAGTGGATAAATTCAGTTTGGAAAAATCCTCAAGAAGGAACTTACGAAGTAGAAGCACAGGTGAATGTAATTGAAGAAAATCCAAATGTTCCTCTAAACTTATATTATAGAGGCTGGGCAAAGGGACAAACAACACTACGCGATCCTGCAGGAGACGCAACAGGACAAGAATTGTTTTGGCCGGCAAAAAACAGAGTATTAACTTCGGGCGCAAGTAACCTTTGCACTCAAAACTTTTGCAAATCATATATTCTTGAAACACTAACAGGCTCTGATGCGGGGCAAAAGAGATTTGTGAGCGGGACAATGCTTGCGAAAAAAGGGCAAAGCTTTAGTCTAACTGCAGATATTACAAATTACAGCGGAAGAGCAATGAGCGGATCAGTACTTAACGTTGCCTCCGAAAGTCTTGATATTAATTTTGTTTCTGTTAACGGTGTTATTCAGAGTGACTTTACTGCAATTAGTTTAGGGGCAATCGGAATTGACGCTCCTGTAAAAGTAATGGTAATGTTTAACACAACTTCATCTGGAAGTTCAGCACTAAAGTTTACAATTAATTCTGCAAAAGGAACAGAACTATCAGACGCAGTGAATTTTAACGTTGCAGTAAACAAAAAATTTAGTCTAGATATACTTCCCAAAATCGTTGTTCCGTTAATAGACAACACAATGTACTTTACAATAACTGATGGAAACACGCCAGTAAATGGTGCGCGAATATCAATCAAATCAGGAAATGATTTACTAGCTACTGTTCCAACAAACAGCGAAGGAATTGCAAGTTACTTACTAGCTGAACCAAAAATAGGGGATGTGCTTTTAATAACTGCTCAAAAAGAAGGTTTTGATAAAACTGAAGTAACAATTAATGTTGATAGCGCATTATTAACAATAACTCCTCCAAGCATCTCAGAGACTCTAAAAGTGGGTGACGCGACTGGGTTTGACACGCAAATACTAATTGAAAATGATACTGCAAAAGACGTGAAAATAAATTCTGTTCAAATTAACGGGGGTATGAAATCATATTTAGATGTGTTGTTTTCAGACACTATTGCCGGCACAGTAATTGTGCAAGGGAAAGACAGGAATTATTTCTTATCAATGAAACTTAATAGCGCTGCAAAAAAAATAGTTGAACCGAAAGATTTGACTGGGACAATAGTATTCAACACAACTGTTGTAGGAACAAATCAATCTTACATTACTTCACTCCCCGTAACAATAAGACTTTCAATGCCCGGATTCCTTGATAATTCAAAGTGCTTGCAAATAACTCCAACAAGCGTTGAGTTCGTTGCTGCTGACTCTTCAGTATCAAAAACAATTACAATCAAAAATAATTGCGAAGCAGAAAGTAATCCAATAATACTTCACAACATTGAGGCAAAATTAAGCGAAGAATTAAAGATTGGCTCAATTTCAATAACTGGAACCGGTTTTAACAATTCGCAATTATCTGCAAAGTACCAAAAAGTTGCGGATGTATTTGATAACGGCGCTGAAACAGAATTGACTTTAAATTATTCTCCAAACCCTGCAGTTGCATCAGGAACAAACGCAGTAACAGTCACATTCGCAGGATACAATATTCTAAATGATAAATCAACTGAAAAAGTTGAGGTCTCGGTAAAAGCAACTGCAACAACAAATTCTTTGTCTAAGTGCGTTGAAATACGAAAACCAGTTGGGGGGCTAGTAATTGATGTGGCTCCATGGGATATGGGTTACGCAAGAATTCAAGCAGCTTCATCATTATCAACTCTAAACGGATACCAAGGAATTGTAAACAGAAATTCGCCATACAATAATCCTTACATGTCAAATATGGGGATGGCTGGTGCGGGGGTATCTGGTTATGGATCTGCGGGTTATGGTTTAGCAGGATACGGTAACACCGGACTTGGATCAGCAAGTAACCTAGGCGGCACAGCAGCATATTCACAAAATTCATTTATAATAAAAAATGGATGCACAAGCGATGTTGAAATACAACTCGAACCAGATTCAAGACTTACTGTTGATGAACAAAAATTCACAATAAGCGCAGACTCTGATAAGACTGTAGTAGTTTCTCCAGGATATGTGCTTGGAAAATATAATATCAAAGTAAATGCTAAACTTTCCGGATCACTTGATACTAAGAAAAGCCTTGGCGATGTTAGTGTTATAGTTAGAAGACTAGGCGACCTAGACAAAGACTGCATAAAAACAAACGTTACTAACATTAATTTGAACTCGTTCATTTACAAACCACAAAAATATTCAGTATACAATTACTGTTATGACACAGGAACAGCTCTAACAAGAGACAGTTCCCTAGCGACAGTTGACTGCTCCGCACCGCAAAACGAATACGACATAGGTTACTTCCAAGCCGGGGCGCAAGGAGCATATAATCAGCAATTCCCACTAACTGCGCAAGACCCTACTTACCAAGCATACACAAGACAAGCAGCAGTACAAACATCAGGGCTAACTGCTAATGGGTGCCCAAGAAACTCATGCTCACTAATAACAGGAACCCAAGTAAGATACAGGACTATTGAAGATGGAGCAAACGGCTCAGTTGAAAGAGTAGATTTCGAAGTAATGCCAAGTACAAAATATATCCCTCAAATGAAACTCTTTAACAATCAGACAAACTCATACGGGTTATTCCAGAATCTAAGCAGTATAAGAACTTGGGGAACAGAAACTGCGGCAAGAACTGACGTTTACGGAAACCTAAATATTAGTTACACAAATAACTATGGTTCAGGACAATGCATGCAATTCCCAATAACTATTACAGACACTTGGAGAATGCTAGAAAGTATTGACTCAGCAATTAACTGGGGGGATCCAACAGCAACACCAAAAGAATGTATGGAACCAGACGCACTAAATATCAAAGCACAATGGGCTTCAACTAACGGTGTAGTTCCGGATAATGAATTTAAATTAAATAACAACAATAGCTATATTTACTTCCCAGAACCACCAGCACTAAGAATAGGCCCTGCGCCAAGTACACAAAGTTCATCTTATCCAAGTTATAATTATCAATACTATTGGAACCAAGCAAATGCACAACAAACTAGCCCTCAAAAGAGCGGCGGATCATCAAGCGCATCAAAGAACTGCGGACTACTTGATAGCATAGATATTCAAACACAAATAACTCCAGCCGAAGCAGGCGGAGCAAAAATAACAATAACTGACCGTGGAAGCGGAAGCATACTAAACAATACACGCGGATCAAACTTAGCTGTTGAAATTGATAAAACAAATATGACTGCAAACTGTGTTAATATTGATAAGAAACCAATTACTACAAAAGTAACCCGCTCAATAACAATGCAATCCCAAACAGTTACTTGGATGTTAAGCGTAATATTTACAAAAAAGGGATATGTTTACAAAGGAAATCCAAACGAATGCATGAAAGTAGGCGATCAGATAGCTGCTGATTGTACTGAAGCACTAAAGAAAAAACTTTTAGATGGGAAAATTGCTAAAGGCAACACTAGTGCAATACAAGGGGTTATTGACGCGCTGAAGAAAGAACGCCCAGAATGTGCAAACTATGTTGATTTGCCAATTGCAAATAGCTTGATTAACGAAATACAAATAGTTACAAGCGCAACAAAAGGCTGCCAGTTCATAGTTGCGGATTATAGTTACGACAAAATTTCAAAAGCCGGCTATGCGAAAGGCGCCCCATTCAATGACTTGGTTGACTGCTCGAAATCCTTTTGTAATAATCAAATGCTACAAGCATTTTTGTTAAAAAGATTTGCAGAAATTAAGGTTGAGACAAGCAAATTAACAAATAATTTAACTGACTCAAAAGACCTTTACATTTCAAAATTATACAAGCAAGCAATAGGTCCTGATGTAAATATTTGCGACCAAGGCAGTTTGAGTTTCTTTTTGAATAGTAGTCGCACGCTAAAGTTTAGTGACTTTGAAATAACAAAAGAAATGAGAACTGTAGGTTCATCCGATTTGAATGCGTCTATTGCAACTATGGGCCCAAATGCAATTAAAGACCTGATGGGAGTAATTGAAAATATCAAAACCAAATTCCCTCAAAGCGATTACAATAGTATTTTGCTTGAAATAGATTCGAATGCGACATATGACGACCAGATAATTCAAGTACTCCACGCAATAAAAGTTGAAAATAAGTTGTACTTGCCGCTTGATAATTACTATTATTTACTAAAGGATGCTACTGATCTTGTTGCTATACAAGTTCCTTTAAGGAATCCTTACACTGCGGCTCCAGGAACGTCAATAAATTATTCGGGTGCAAAATACTGTGGCTTTAATGGTACTATTGGGGTAGAAGCATTCCGCTGGATGTCATATAACTCGCGCTTGGTTAAAGGAATTTACGACAAAGCAAATATTACTCCACAAGAAATAGAAAAGATTTATGCAGCTAATCCAAATCTAAATAAAATACACCAATTAGCACTTTTCAATACAAAACTCAAGAACACTCTAACTGAAAAAGGAGTTGCAATTAATTCAGCAGTTGGTGACGATTTGCTTTTGACAAACATTTCAGATACAAGCCAAGCATTTGTTCCTGGAATATTTGATAATGTGCCAGCAGATATTTCCGGATTAAGCATTAAAATTTTGAGGAATGGAAGCGATATTCCAATGCTTGGAATGGGCGGATACTCTGCTGAACTTGACTTTAGTTACGCTAACAAAGATGAAACTACAGCAACTCTAAAACTTGGAGATTTAAATTCAAATGTTGGCGGATTAAGAATGAAATCTAACCCGATGCTTGAATCAGGATTCTCTTTTGAAAATGTTCCAATAGACTCAGTTATTGTAAATCCAACCCAAGGAAAAGTTTTAGACTTTGTTGATAATAAATTATACTTCTACAAGAGCGTTCCTGTAAAGTTGACAGTTCAATTAAATGGGAACGAAACTGCACTTAACTATAGACTTCAAAGCAGTCCATCTGCGATTCTTCCAAATTACATTGATTGGTACAAGGCAGGGACAAAAATAGGCACTGGAAAATGGAATGGAAACGCATATACTTTTAATGTAGCTCCACAAACAAGTGCGCAGACAATAAAAGGAATTTTCTATTATCCTGGCGGATTAAACCAGCTAGGGACTGAGAACCCGCTTTTCTTCCTGCAAGGTGCATTTGGTGGAACAGTATTCCCGACAGTTTCAACAATAGTTTACAATAGCCTTGGCAATATTAATCCAGTCGCTATCCCTACAACTCCGTTACAATCACCTTTACAATTGCCACAAGAAGTAAGACCGGATTTGTTGAGTCTAAATGACATGCTTAGTGAACTAAAAGAAGCAAGTGGAAATGCGTGCCCTGTGGATAACGGTGTAATCTGGAACGAGAAGAATATAATCGGCACAAACTAAATGTAATTTGTATTGTTAAGTGTAATTTGTGCGGCTAAATGTAGTTTGTGCAATTAAATGTAGTTTGTGCAATTAAATGTAGTTTGTGCA
>JBAXCL010000004.1:0-22465 GCA_037141515.1 archaeon | reverse complement strand
GTTAGAGCACGTCTTCAGCCGAAGGCAAACTCAAAAAGTGGCAAAGTTAAGTTTAGAATCTCATTTTCCATACAAGAAGTTACACCACCACACTTTTCAAATGCGTTTACTTCAATTACTAATGAATCATAAGCAATTGCTGCAATCACATCAGGACTTTTTCCGTACTTAGCAAAGTAATTCTTCTTAAACTCAGCCATTTTAGGAGTCACTTCATTTTGTTCAAGAGAAGAAATAATCACCCCTTCAGCTGATCCTTGCGCAGAATCCAAAACCACTTTATCTTCCGCTGTATATTGGCTAATTAGAGTTGAAGATAAACCAAGCTCTCTTGCTTGTTTAATAAAAGAACCCAATTGATTTGAAAGCAAAATTACAAATACTACATCAGGATTTTTTTCTTTAATTTTAGTTAATTCAAAACGAAAGTCCGTATTTGTTAACTCAGTATTCAAAGTATAAACAACTTCCCCACCAGATGCTTCAAAATATGTTGCCAAATAATTATTATAATCAAGACCGAGTTGAGTATTATAAAATACAACTGCGGCTGTTTTAGCTTTAAGTTTTTCACGAGACATTTTTACAATCTCAAAAGAATCTGATTTAATTGATTTATTAAATGAATAAATAAAAGGTTGATTAATCATCAAATCAGGATTAGTTGCAACATTAAACGCCAGCATTTTTCTCTCTTGAGCAAGAGGAATAACTGGAACAAACCCAATTATGCAAAAATCTGCGCCCAAAAAATTAATTTTATCAACTTCAGCAAGTTTAGTAAAAGCACCAACTGTGTCCTTTGGCATACATGCGTCCTCATAAATAAGTTGCAAATCTCTATTTGGATTTTGCTTTACTAAATCAGCTTTGGCTAAATCCAAACCATTTCTAACTGAAGAACCAATAGAAGCGTATGCCCCAGTAAGTGGCACTAAAGCACCAACTTTCAAAGTTTGTGAACTTGAAGTAGTTTGACTAACAGTAAAAAAACCAGTATTTGAAAAATTTAATAAAAACCCAACTACAAGTATTGCAATTATTAAAAAACTAATTAATACAAATTTTTTCTTCAAAAACTCCATTTAGCCCACCTTACACATCTCCCTAGCGCGCCAGTATATTATATTAAGTGGTGTTGCTACAACACCATGATTTTAACCTTTTTGTTTTATACAATAAGTATGGACTTATCAAACTTACAAAAAATAGGGCTTTCAAATGGGGAAATAAAAATATATTCCATGCTTCTAGAAAGCGGGGCAGCACCATTAAACAAAATACACGAAAGCACTGGAATTGAAAGAAGAAATATTTATGACATACTAAACAAACTCATCGAAAGAGGACTAGTCGTTTACATTAACGAAAATAAAAGAAGGGTATTCAAAACAAGCCACCCGTCAAACATCATAAAATACATTGAAGAAAAAGAAAACTCGCTTGAAGCAGTAAAAGAAGAACTAAACGAACAACTGCCCCCACTACTAAAACAATTCAACTTACGCAAACAAAACATTGATGCTGAAATCTACCGCGGAGAAGAAGGAATGAAAGCACTATTTGAGGATCTTCTTAATGCAAAAGATCTATACTGGATTGGCGGAGCAAGATACATGCCAAAAATGTACCCTGCTTGGACCGCAGGATGGACAAAAAGAAGAATAAAACAAGGTGTTCGAGTACATTACCTAGCAAAAGAAGAAATGCGAGGCGAAATGAAACCATACGGACTTGAAGAAATCAAGTTCCTCCCAAACGAACTAAGCGAAAGCCCAACAGTAATAGGAATATCCGGAGACAAAGTCCACAACCTATTGTTTGGAAAAGAATTATTCGCGTTTGTCATTGAGAATAAAGAAACTGCAGAAGGATACAAAGCTTACTTCAAATACCTTTGGGACAATGTTGCAAAAAAATAATCCTTTGCCAGTTACAAAACTTCATTTTTAGATTTGTGTTTATTATAATGCGCAAATACATCAACAAGGGTTTTTACTAATGAAAAAAAGATCAATATTAACAAGGCCTTCATAAAAGCTAGCAACACCATTATCACCAAAAAAACAATAATCACTAAGTATATTTCTCTGTTTTTTATTCCTCCAGGCTTTGAATTTAATCCATAAAGTACTATGCAAGTCAAAAATATTATCACCCAAAACCCCATTGGGTGGATTAGTATAAAACTACAACAAATAATCACATGCATCGGGATAATACGCATAAATGGGCTTTTCTCTTCCCCCCCAAGATCATTTTTTTTAAATAAATAAAATAAAAACGAGAAAAAATGTGCGATTAAAAAAATGACCACGGGCACTAAAAAAGCACCTAGTTGAGTTAAATTGAAAATAATCGGATGCGCATTTGTAGAATCAGGAGAACTAAACCCGATAAACAGACACCCAATAACAAAAATAAAAAGTAGATAAAAAAGATTTATTAAAATATAAATCGAATAAAACTCAACTGCTGCCATAAAACCCTTTTCAAATTTTAACAATCGGCCATTAACCCTTACTGCACCATCCTTCTCAAAATCTACTCCAAAAAACCAAATTCTAAAGAAATAAAAAAAGCCAATAATAATACCTTGACACCAATAAAGAAAAATTAAATCAACTGTGCTCCAATTATATACCACGGCGAATATTATTGCGGAAATATTTGCAATGATTAGTACCCAAATGGCAGGGGCTCTCAAAAGCTTCTCCAGAGAAATTCCGCCAAAAAATGGCACTTCCATGCTTTAACAAACGCCACGCATTTATTTAAACCCTCCCCGCGTTTAATATTAATATGGAAGAACTAATTCGAATCCCTGAAGAGAGAGTAGGAGTACTAATCGGCCCCAAGGGAAGTGTAAAGAAAAAAATTAAATTAAAAACTAAAATAGAAATTGAAGTTGATAGCGGAAGCGGAGAAGTTACAATAATTGGGGAAGGGGAGAACTTCTTCAAAGCCCAAGATATTGTAAAAGCAATAGGGCGAGGATTCTCACCTGAACGCGCATTCACCCTACTAAAAGATGATTACTTGCTAAAAATAATTGATATTACTGAATATGTTGGAAAGAACCAATCAAACCAAAAAGCAAAAAGAGGAAGAATAATTGGAAGAGAAGGGACGGCAAGACTTGATATTGAAAAAAAAACACACTGCTTAATTTCAGTACACGGAAAAACGGTTGCGATAATCGGACTTGCGGGAGAAATAGACGCGGCAGTTAGCGCAGTTGAAATGCTACTAGAAGGCGCAAAACATGAAACCATGGAACACTTCCTATTCGGGGGAAGAAAAGAAAGGTTTGAACTTTAAACTCCAAAATACACTAAAGCATTTTGGTTTAAGGTTTAAGAACACCCCAAATATACTTCGTTTAAAGTCAATTTTAAGCCAAAATCCGTGGTGGGGATTATAAACCTTTTGGGGTTTTTTATTTTTGAAAAGTAAATTAATATTAATACTGGTGAGCATTTGCCTGAAAAAAAACAAAAAGAAGACGAAAAGAGCCCAATTATACAAAACGCTGTGGAACACCTTGACAAGGAATTTAAGGAACACTCCGTAGCCGAATTCTTCAAAAAGAACAAACAAATGCTTGGACTTTATGGAAAAGTACGAACACTCACAATGGTAGTACACGAATATGTTACTAATTCACTTGATGCCTGCGAAGAAACAGGAATACTACCAAACATTGATGTAAAAATTGATGAACTTGGAGAAGAATACTACGAAGTAACTGTTACTGATAACGGTCCAGGAATAAGTAAAGAAAATGTCGGAAAGGCATTTGGAAAATTACTAGCCGGAACAAAATTTCACAGAATGATGCAATCAAGAGGTCAACAAGGAATCGGCGCAGCAGGATGCACAATGCTCTCACAAATGACTACCGGAAAACCAAGCAAAGTAATAACTGGAAGAGACAATGGAAAAGCATTCTCACTAGAACTAACAATCGATCCAAAAATGAACGAACCAAAAATGACTAACATTAAAGACCTTGAAAAAGAATTTAGGGGAACTGCAATACAAGCAAAATTCAAAGGAGTACTTTACAGAGATTCAGACCAAGGTCCGCTTGAATACTTACGAAGAACAGCAATCGCTAATCCCCACTCACAATTATCATTTCGCGATCCACAAGGACAAAAATTTGTTTTCAAACGAACACACAATAAAATACCAGAAAGACCAGAAGAAATAAAACCACATCCAAAAGGAACTACTGTTGATGATATACTTTCATACTGCAAAACAACAAAGGGAAGGACAGTTTCAACATTTTTAACTAATGACTTTGACAGAATGGGGCAAAAAGGAATTGAAGAACTCAAAAAAAGAGTACACTTTGATATGAACAAAGACCCAAAAACTCTAACTTGGGAAGAAAGCGAAGAAATAATCAAAGCATTCAAAGCAATTGATTTTATAGCCCCAAGCACTGATGCACTAAGGCCAATCGGAGAAGAACAAATTAATCTATCCCTACAAAGCATAGTAAAACCTGAATTCTTAACAGTGCTAACAAGAAAACCAGCAGTATACGCAGGCGGATACCCATTCCAAGTAGAAATCGCAATCGCATACGGCGGAAACGCAGGAAAGAAAGTTGGAGAACAAACATCAATGGAAATAATGAGATTTGCAAACAGAGTACCATTACTATTTGACGCAGGAAACTGCGCACTAACAAAAGCAATACAAACTATAGACTGGAAAAGATACGATATTAAGGATCCCGAAACAGCACCAGTAACAGTATTCGTTAATTTTATTTCAGTACATATACCATACACAGGCGCAGGAAAACAAGCAATCGCCGACGAAGAAGAAGTACTTGAAGAAATCAGACTGGCCCTAATGCAAACTGGGAGAAAAGCAGGAATTTACATCGCACACAAAAGAAGAGAAGCGGAGAACCAACAAAAAAGATTAATGTTCTACAAATACATTCCAGAAATCTGCAAAGCACTTTCAACGATTACTAAAGCAAATGAAACAGATTTAAAAAAACAAATGGAAAAAATGGTTCTTACTAAATTAAAACTTGAAGAAGCTAAAGACGCTGAAGAGAAAAAGAAAACTGAAAAAGCACTTGCCGCAGATGAAAACAGTCACATTGTTGAGCCTAAAAAAGAAAAAGTAAAAAATACTGAAAAAAGCAAAGGGGACGAAAAAGATAAAACTGGGGCAAAGAAGTGAATTTTATTAAGAAGCAATTACGTGAAGTGTATTTTGATTTTGAAAAAATAAAGTGTTAATAAATTTTGTATTAATTGGTGATTTGATGGCAGAAAAAGAAAAAAAGAAACCAAAGACGGTTGAAAAAGTAAGCCCGAAAGAAATCGCGGAAAGAATAAGCGAAACCGCTAAAAGCATGGTTACACAAATTAACAAACTTGAAGACCCTGAATTTACAACAAAACAAAGAGGAAAAAGCAACGTTATATGGGATGAGAAAAAAGGGTACTTAGAACTAGGCGCAAATGAAGTTACAAGGACTTTTTTGAATATTGCACACGCAAGAAAGTTCATGCAAACAAGCATGATAATGCAAAAAGCACAAGAATACTTGCTCCACAATAAGACAGCTTCTATTCGTGAGATTTACTACGAATTAAAACACACAGTGGCTGATACTAGAGAAAACACTTTCGAGGGCCAAGATGAAAGCGATCCAATTATAGTTGATCTTGAACATAGCGTAGATACTATTAGAGAAAAATTAAACCTGCACGCAAATCCAAAAGGAACTCTTTACGGAGACATTACCCTACTTGACAAAATGCACCACAACGATAAATTCAACGCCAGTAAATTAGGACGTGGCGGATGGAGCATCATGAGTCGCGTAGAACCAGAAGAAATTGAAATTGTGGAATCAAACGCAGAATACCTGCTAGTTGCAGAAACCGAAGCAATATTTGAAAGACTAATAGAGGAAGGATACCCTAAAGACAATAAGTGCCTCTTAATTGGAACTGGGGGGCAAGCAGCACGCGGAGCAAGAAGACTAATACACAGAATACACAACGAACTTGACCTACCAACAATCGTGTTCACAGACGGGGACCCATACGGATGGTACATTTACTCAGTAATAAAACAAGGATCAATGGCGCTAGCAGCACACTCCGAATTCATGTCAGTACCTGACGCAAAATACGTAGGAATGACAATAGATGATGTTAAGGAATACAAACTTGAAGCTGTAACTGAACGCATGACTGATGGAGACATAAAAAGAGCCAAAGAAATGCTTGCGTACCCATGGTTCCAAAACAAAGAATGGCAAGACCAGCTAAAAAAAGCACTTGAAATGAAAGTCAGAATCGAACAACAAGCACTAGCAAATAAAAGACTTGACTTTGTTGCAACACACTACTTGCCTGAAAAAATTAGAAACAAAACATTCCTACCTTAAATTCAAACTACTTTTTTTTGAATTTAACTTTTTTCAACGAAACGCTATGCGGACTAACCAACCTAGAATTTCCATAAGGCTGATCAGCAACAGAAAGGCGCTTTATGCGAGCCCCCCTAAAAGATATATCAAATTCAACATTTTTTAGAACAATCCCTGCAAATGATTTAGTGCCACCATACCTAGCAATAAGCTGATTAATACCCACCGCATTCCCGCGCATAACTTCATGAAGAATAAATTCGCGCATTAATTTTTCTCTAACTGCAAGCCTTGCTTCAATAGAAGGCTGCTTCATTGACCTTGATTTGAGAAAATTTCCTTTAGGCCTAAGGACTAACAATTTCAAATGCTTTATAACAGTAGATCTTGGAATATTTGCAGCCCTTGCAATATCAGAATAAGTAATATTTTTTGGATCTTTTGCAGCAGCATTTAATTTTTCAAACGCTTGGCCAGAAAGTGGTTTAAACCCGCCATTACCTTTTGGATTCACCATAAATTAACCATAAAATAAACTATTCATTAGCTAATAAAACAACCTCTGCCTTTTCATTCTCCCCAATTGAGAGAAGATCAAAAATTCTCCTTGTTTCAAAATTTTTAAGTCCAGCTTCATCAACATTCTTTTCTAATAATTCAACACCCAAATCAACAACACTCTTCTTCTCGAGCTGAGCCTCCTTTAAGTGCTCAATCTTTTTTTGGAAGTTCTCAATTACAAAACTCTTTTGAATTGAAAAAACTGCGCTCTTAGCATATTTTGAAAAATCCAATGAAACGTCACTTTGGGAAAAACCTTTTGCAAGAGTGCCGGTGAGTTTAAGACGAACAAGCGGCCTTAGTTCAAAATTTGCGTGCTTTAATAAAGAATCAACTTTCTCATTAACCACAACCATCACATCATCTGGTTTTGCACTCTTAAAATTCATTTTTTCGTAGAATAACTTTCTTTGGTGTTCGAAAGGAACAAAAGTAAGTTTCATTTCTTTTGTTTCTAGAAGATAAATCCCTTTAGGCATATTTGCTTCAAGCTTTTTCATCTGAGTAAAAATTGCAGACCCCGTCAAGAGAAACCGCTTATTTCCCAAATCCTGCTCCTGAGTCCAATGCAAATGACCATTAATAATCAAATCAAAACCATTAGGAAGATCTGTTAGAGAAAGCGAAGCAATTGAATCATCATCAAAAGGCAAGAACTCTGTAAAGGATTGGTGAAGAAGAAGAATATTTCGATGATTGTGAATCGGTTTAGGTGCGTATTTTTCTAGCGCAGCTTTAGCATTCTTTTCAGGAACCCCGCCCATACCATGAACATAAACTTTTTCACCATTCTTTTCCAAACAACAATGCCCAGCGTGAACATGCACCAAGCAATTTGACTCTTCTAAAATATCAAGCGCATTGGCAAAATCTTTCCCACGAAATTCATGCGTACCGTGAATTGCAATAATTGGAATACCCTTACAATTAGCTTTCTTTTCTGTGCCCAAATACGTACGAGTTAACTCGGACAAAGAACCATTATTTGCCCCCCAACACTCAAAAGTTTTTAACCAAACCTCCTGCTCAGGAACCGCATCATCAAACAAATCCCCTGCGTGGAGAATATAATCAACTTTTAACTTTTTGAACAATTCTAAAGATTCTTTAAATCTGGCAAAAGATTCTTCGTAACGATCCTCGCCCTTAAAACCCAAGTGGGAATCAGAAAATAATCCTAGAAGCATAACAAATTAACATGCAAAAAGATTAATTAAGTTCGCTATTGTAAATATAATATGAACTTATTAATGAAAAGAGCATCACAAGAGAACAGAAGAAAGCGGCTTTTTAGCAAAACAGAAAAAGTTGAACTAACTGTGGAAAAACAAAAAAAAGTTCTTAGAGCAGTAACGATTATTAGAAACAGAAGACGATATTCAGAGACTGCCAACGAGTCACTGGCGAGAAGATATGTCGCAAACGAAATTGTTTTATTTAAATTAAAGAAGTTATTAGGCAAAAATCTTAAAGCGGTTGTTATTGTTGGAAGTGCCCAAATAGGCGTATCAAAATCAACACTAAAATACACTTCTCCAAATACCCCTTCTGACCTTGATATGTTAGCCATAATTGATCCCAAATTATTGAGTATGAATGAAAAATACGAATTCAAAACTAGCGTTGAAAAATTCCAAGAGTGGCGCAGAATAATTGAAGAAAAAAACTTACTAATTACGAAAATTGTAAAAAAATTTGGATTTAAACTTCAATTAATGTTTTATTTAAGCGAACCGCTACCATATGCTGGAGTTGGCCAAGTTTTTGTAACAAGCGAATCCTCAATTGGCGCTGCTTTCCAACCAATTTATGGCTTAAGCTGGATTCACAATAAACTGCCAAGAGAGTTTTTACAGAGTAAATTACCACAACTTGTTTCCAAACAACGAAACCTGCCAAAATATCAATCTAGATGAGTTAATTTCTGAAATAACCCCACTAAACTAGCAAAGGAGCAAAAACTTTAACACCAACAATTTCTGATACTAAAATTGCGGCATTAGGTGTTTTTGAATCTGAAAAAAACGCTGTTAAATCACCTGAAGAATACAACTTTTTTGCCTGCGCAATAGAAAAAACTTTCAAAGGCTTGAAATTATTAAATTCAACTAATTCATCAATACTTTCTGAAGGTGAATCCGAAATCAGCGAAACATTACAACCGAATTTTAAGAGATTTTTTCCAATGCTAATTAAATCACTCTTCTTGGAACCAGGCAAAACTAACAAACCAACACATCCTTGCGAACCAGTTGGCATACCCTCCGCACCACTAAGGTAAGAAAAATAAAAATAAGCAGTATTTTTGCTAATCAAACAATGAAACTCGTGCTCGCAACCTTTTAATTTTACTTTTAACTTCGGATATTTGTCCAACAAATGATGCCCAATCCCCTCTTCCAGCTGCTTGGAAGAAATACCTTTAGTAAAACTCTTCCCCCTAACCGCAAAAGTACCGCTTTCAAGCACTCCTTTTGCCACATTAACTGCTTTAGCGCACAAATCATCTAACGAATCAAAATAAATTCTTTGAGCCAATGAAAAATATTTTATTCCAAAACAATTCTTTAAAGAAGAAAGGACACTTTCTGGAGATTTTGAGGAAATAATTACCCTTGAAGCCAAATCAACAAAATTTTCATGCACAACTCCAAAGTGTAATAAGTTCAAATTCATATTTTTTCTCAAACGATTAAGCATAAACGCGCGCACGGGAGAACTCTTTAGAGAAATCTCTGGAGCAGGAGTAACTATAACACAATTTGAGGAGAACATACAAAACACATTTATGAAAATCAATTTAAAACAAGCTACTGCAAAAACCCCTCCGCAAATAACTATGACAAAAAATCTATTTAGGAACAAATGTTAACCCCTTGAAAACATACTTTGGCATTGACCTTATTTTGATCTGCAAATAACCCTTTTGATTCATTTCTAACAATAACGAGTAATAACGCGCAGCATCGGCTTGAGTCAAACCGGTTGGTGCATCTTCAAATTTATGTATCTTTAAGTTATACTCATGCAATTTATTTAGGTCTGAAAGCAATTTTTTTGTGGCATGAACACTAAAATATCCCATTACTTTGCCTTCTTTACTCACAGTTACAACATGCCTTACGTTAGCCTTGCCGATTTTTATTATTGATTTAAAATAATTTGCCATATCAGGAATTGCGCCAGGGTGGGCATAGTGAAGTTCGTCCTCACCCAACACTCCAAAAGAATGCTGATGGATAAAAGATCTAGCTTCATCAGCTATTTTTTCAGGATAAGACACTTGCCGAGGATTTCGATTAACTGAAATATCATAAAGCTTGCCCGCTTCCTTTGAAAGTTTTATCAACGCAATTTCTCTTGCACTAATATCAGGCAATGACTCTAAAACTCCCCTTGCACTTAAAGGCACATTAGTTCTAAACCCACGACGTCTTCTCAAATCATCCCTAATTTCGTTTAATCTAGTTTGGACTACATTAGCATCATTTGCTTTGAGAACCTTTTTACCAACTATAATTGCGCTCAAGCCAACGCCCAACCTTTTTAGGAACCCCCTACGCGACAATCTTGATGACATAAAATACACACGCATTTTTTTTACTTAAACATTTAGAAAGTACAAAATTTATAAAAATAATAATCACTTCTTTGCAACAAGCGCATCCTTAATTCCTTTAGAAAGTTTCACTATATTGGTTTTGCCAAACTTTTCAACCTCAACAACTTGCCTATCCACTAAACGCTGAATAATTCTATGACTCTTTAATTTACCAAGCCCCTCGGTTCTTGAAAGCTCGGCCTGCAAAACTTTACCATCATTATCAAGAAGCTTTTGAACTACAAGACGCTCATCTTTACCAAGGAATTGAACAAGAACCGCAGATAAGTTTGAAATATCTTTCTGCTTATTCTCAAGACGAGAACTCATAAAGAAAAACACTAACGCGCCAATTACAATACCAACTACTACAAATACTGGAATTAATTCTGTCATAAACTTTGCATACTGTTCGTGCTGACAAACCCCATCAACAGTACACACTTGGGGTTCAAAGTAAGTGAAAATGTTTGGCAAGTAAAAGGCCAGCCCGATGAGTGCTGCAAGAATTATTACCCCTGCAATTGCACGCTTATTTGATAAATTAAAATTTACTTCCATAGAAAAACTCTTTTGCAAAATCCTTTTAATTAAATCGTTTCATTTAAATGAAACCGTGAGCTTGCGTAAATTTGGTCGCAATACTTGAAACCACGGTTTCAAAAAGCACAAATTCACGGTTTCATGAATTGATATATATGGTTTCAGCACCAATAGTAATGGAAAAATGCCCAAAAAACGGAGTGCGAAGCAAGGCTAGAAAAGCAAGTGCTTTTTTTGCTTGCTTTGCAACTTCGCAAAATTTATTGGAGGAATAATTATGATAGCTGAGTTTAAGGTAAGCGGAATGCATTGCCCAAGCTGCCCAAAATTAATAAAAATGAATCTTGAAGAACTACAAGGAGTAAAAGACGTAAAAGCTGATGAAAAAACAGGGGTTGTAAAAGTGACTTTTGACGAGAAAAAAGTTAATGCTAAAGAAATTGCAAAACAAATAGAACAAGGCGAATATAAGATTTTACAAACTAAAGAGAAAAAGTAATACTAATAAATTAAGTAAAAATGAATAAATAATGGATTTTTGAGGGATGATGCGATGAAAATACCAGAAGTGAATGAAAAAACCGCTCCGCGCAAGAAAGGAAATTTAATCCGCAAAAATATTAAAATAAACGGGATGATTTGCGAGTCCTGCGAAAAAATAATTGAAAAATCTTTAGGAAAGATAGACGGTGTAAAACACATAAAAGTAGATTATGTTAACAGCACTGCAAAAATCGATTATAACCCAAAAAAAGCAACTATGGAAGAAATTCAGAATGCAATAAAAGCAGCTGGATACGATTTGAAATTAGACAAAAAGAAAGACCAAAAGGTGGGCAATAATAAAATTGCTTACGTTGCAATAGGATTAGTTGCACTCGGACTTTTAATAATTTCATACTTCATAGCAACAATATGGCTCTCGGGAATGAATCTATCAATACCCCAACTTGACTCAAACACAGGCGCCGTAATAATACTCGCAGTAGGGCTACTCACTGGATTTCACTGCATAGGAATGTGCGGAGGATTTGTACTAAGTTACACTGCCAAAGCAAGACAAGAAAACCCAAAATCCCTTAATATTGGGTTACACGGACAATACGCAATAGGAAAAATAATTTCATACACGATAATTGGCGGAATATTTGGACTAATAGGAAGCGTATTTATATTCTCGCCCGAACTAAGAGCAATAATCGCAATATTCGCCGGAGCATTTCTGATACTCTACGCACTAAAAATGCTTAACGTACACCCAGTACTTAGAAAGCTAAGTATCCCACAAGGGATATTTAGTAAATTAAGAGTTGGACCATTAAAGAAAAGTTCAAACCCCTTAGCAATTGGATTAGCTAATGGATTATTTATTGCATGCGGACCGCTCCAAGCAATGTACATTTTAGCAATGACTACTGGGTCATTTTTTGGCGGGGCAACAATTCTATTTGCATTTGCAATAGGAACACTAATACCAATGCTAGGATTTGGAATATTTGCTTCATTCATATCAAGAGGAATGCAAAACAATATTGTGCGAGTAAGCGCAATAGTTGTCCTAGTAATGGGAATACTAATGATAAATAACGGACTAGCACTCACTGGAAACTCAATAAATTTTAGTACACAGGGAAATTTATTTGGAAGCGAAGTATTACCGACTAGTACAAACACACTAACAACACCAACTACTGGCACAACAAATAACGGCACAGGATACCAAGTCATAAACATGGACGTCACAGGCGCAGGATATTCTCCAAATAGCTTTGTGCTAAAAACTGGAGTCCCAGTAAAATGGGTTATTAATGGAAAAGAAATCACTAGCTGCAATGGAGCAATAACCGTGCCCGCATACAAACTAAATTTCAATATAAAACAAGGAGAACAAACTATCGAATTCACTCCCCCCCTAGCAGGAACAATACAATGGAGCTGCTGGATGGGAATGATACAAGGAAGCTTTATTGTAAGAGACGATGTGAGCATTGATCAAAACGGAAAAGTAATACTTACCTCACAAGTACAACAACAAGCAACCGCACAAACAGCCGCTGCGCCAAAAACAAGCGGGGGGTGCGGATGCGCAATGATGAAAAGTGGAACACAAAGCTGCCACTAAAAAAAACTAAAATAGAAACTAATCAAATATATAAAATGATGAAATAAAAGGTGATTTAATGAAAAACAAAATGAAATATATTGGAAGTTTTGCACTAATTGCGATTATTTTAACAGTCTTTGGATGCACACAAACTGCAGCATTCGCAGGAACAACAAATACTTCCACAAGTACTGCGGAAAATACTGCCGAATACCAAGTAATTCACATGGACGTCACAGGCGCAGGATATTCCCCAAATAGTTTTGTACTAAAAACTGGAGTACCAGTAAAATGGATAATTAACGGCATAAAACTAAACGGATGCAACAGTGGAATAATAGTGCCAGAGTATAAATTAAACTTCAAATTGAAGACAGGCGAACAAACAATAGAATTCACTCCCACAAAATCAGGAACAATACAATGGAGCTGCTGGATGGGAATGATACAAGGCACATTCATCGTAAAAGATGATGCGCAAATTTCAACAAATTAATAGGCAACATATTTAAATAGTTGAGCACACACTCAACTATTAGTGATTTGATGGCTAAAGCAAAAAATGAGGCGACAAACAAAAAAGTTATTAGATTCTTTTCAACAATTGCAGACCCTACGAGGTTATGCATATTACTAAGCCTGATGAAAGGGAAAAAAACAGTTAACGAAATATACAACGCAGTTGGAAAAGAAAAAATGACATTATCAGCAATATCACACCAGCTAAAACAATTAGAACAAGTTGATGTTGTAACCTTTGAAAAAAAAGGAAGAGAAAAAACAGTCACACTTTCAGAGGATTTCTGCTGGTGCATACTAAGAGACGCATACAACCATTTCGATGGCAAGAAATGCGCCTGTGAAGAATGCGCAAAAATAAAAAAGTAATTATTAAAAAAAAGCATTTTTTTCAAAAAAAAACGATTGAGGGGATAAAATGGGAAAAATCGACGAATGGATGAATAGAGAAAAATACGGCATCATATTTACAATAGCAATAATTTTGATTGTTGGATTGATTTACTTTGGTGTCGAAGGAAACACAAACAGCATGGGGCAAACAGCAAGCACAAATAGTTCAATTTTTGAAACACTGAAGACAAAAGTCAACTATGTCCCCGAAGGAAATATAAAAGTCTTCGCAAATCTGAATAACAACTCAATTTCTACCCTAAAAACACTTGAAGGAAACCCAATTCCAGAAACCAATACAATGGTCATTGGCGAAATGGAAGCAGAAATGATGAAAAAAGAAAAACTAATCTCAAAAATTGGAGACCCGCTAAATAACTTCTTTGGAATCAATACAAAGATAGAAGGAATACTAAAGCTAACAAATACCCCACTAGATTATATGCACTTTTTGAGTGCTGAAGAATTTGGCCAAATACAAGGTGAAGAAAATAAATACTATGTTTTGATTGATGGCGCGGATACAGAACCAATATTTAGACTTGATATTAATACAAACCTGCCAAAAAATATGAAACTATCAGAAGGAAATATATCAGATTACGAAGAACACCAAATTGTTGGAAAAACATATTATCCACTAATACTTGGTTATGACGATGCTAACGAAATGAGACAACAAAAAGAATTTACTAACTTAGGAGACCCTATCGAAATTGCTGGAAAAGAGTTTATTGTAATGGGAATACTTGAAAAAACAAACTCAATACTTGACATGGCGCACATAATCCCATTAAATAAAGAACAATTTAACGCAGAGGTGAAAGAATGAAAAAATTAACACTACAAGTAAGCGGAATGCACTGCGCAAGCTGCGCACTAATAATTGACAAAACACTTAAGAAAAAAGATGGGGTTAGCGAAACAAATGTAAACTTTTCAACCTCAAAAGCAAATATTGAATATGATGATTCAAAACTATCAGAAAATGAATTAATTGAAACTGTAAAAAGCGCAGGATACGGAGCAACACTACTTAATCACAATATGAACGCCGAAAAACAGGCAAAAGTACAAGCAGAAGAAATGCGCCAAATAAGAAACACCTTCTTTTTGAGCCTCGTATTTGCACTACCTGCATTTATTATTGGAATGCTACTAATGCCACTAGGAATTGAAATCCCGTACACTACATTCATACTATTTTTGCTCTCAACACCAGTACAATTCATAATCGGAAAACAATTTTATCTCGGAGCTTGGAACGCGCTAAAAAACAAAGCAGGAAGCATGGACACACTAATTGCAGTAGGAACAAGCGCAGCGTACATACTAAGCGTATACAACATGCTATTTTCTCCAATGAGCGGGCAATACTTTGAAACCTCAGCAATACTGATAACACTAGTAATTCTTGGAAAATGGTTAGAAGCAATCGCCAAAAACAGAACAAGCGACGCGATAAAAAAACTAATGAACCTAACACCAAAAACCGCTATTGTTATAAGAAACAAAGTAGAAATGGAAATACCCGCAGATAGCATTGTTGTTGGAGATATTGTGCTAGTAAAACCAGGCGAGAGGATCCCTGTTGACGGAGTAATAATTGCAGGACACTCATCAATAGACGAAAGCATGATAACTGGAGAAAGCATTCCAGTAGAAAAAAAAGTCGGCGACGAAGTAATAGGCGGAACAATAAACAAACACGGAGCAATTACTTTCAAAGCCACTAAAATTGGCGAAAACACAACACTCGCGCACATAATTAAACTCATTGACGACGCACAAGGAAAAAAAGCACCAATACAAAGATACGCAGATACAATAAGCGGCTACTTTGTACCTGCGGTAATACTTACCTCAATCGGAACATTTATCGCATGGTATTTTATTTTCAACATGGGATTCTCGTTTAGCATCCTGACAAGCGTAGCAGTACTTGTAATAGCATGCCCATGCGCACTAGGACTAGCTACCCCCACCTCAATAATGGTTGGAACAGGAATGGGCGCTAAAATCGGAATACTAATTAAAGGCGGAGACGCACTAGAAACCGCACACAAATTAAAATACGTAATATTTGATAAAACAGGAACGATTACTAAAGGAATTCCAGAAGTAACAAATATAATTTCCGCAGGAAAAGGAAAAATAAGTTTAAGCGAAAAAAAAATACTTGAAATCGCAGCAAGCATAGAAAAAACAAGCGAACATCCGCTAGCTGATGCAATAGTGGAAAAAGCTAAATTGGAAAAAGTGCACCTAAGCGAAGTAAAACACTTCAAAGCAATACCAGGACACGGAATCTCTGCCGAAATTAATAGAAAAAAATATTTCTTAGGAAACACTAAACTCATGACAAAAGAAAGAATTAGTTATTTAGGAATAAAAGAACAAATGGAGAAAATGGAAACAGAAGGAAAAACAGTAATGCTACTTGCTGACACAAAACAACTACTCGGGATGATTGCTGCGGCAGATGCAATAAAAGATACTTCAAAAGAAGCGGTAAACGCACTTGAGAAAATAGGAATTGCAGTGTATATGATTACTGGAGATAATGCGCGAACAGCACAAGCAATTGCCGCCCAAGCAGGAATTAAAAATATCTTTGCAGAAGTACTGCCAGCTGACAAAGCAAATTATGTTAAAAAATTACAAGAAAACGGAAAGTATAAAGTAGCAATGGTAGGAGACGGAATTAATGATGCCCCCGCACTCGCACAAGCCGATATAGGAATAGCAATGGGTTCAGGCACTGACGTCGCAATGGAAACAGGAAACGTCGTACTAATGCAAAACAACTTAATTGACGTCTCAAAAGCAATCAAACTAAGCAGAATGACAATCGGAAAAATAAAGCAAAACATGTTCTGGGCACTAGGCTACAACGTAATAGGAATACCTGTTGCGGCGGGAGTGCTGTACTTCTCATTCGGGATATTATTGTCACCTATAATAGCGGGCGGGGCAATGGCACTAAGCTCGGTATCAGTTGTTACAAACTCGCTGATGATGAAAAGAAAGAAATTATAAATAAAAAAATTTGGACCGTGGCTATATGGCTTTTGTCCAAAAGCTTTTTTTAAACAAAAAACAAGGCGAGTGTTTATAACCCAAAGTTCAACTCCACGCCACGTGCTTTGAAGCCATACTACAACTGCATCAAGATTTGCTTTTTTCCTTCAGGAACTAGATTAATTGTTTCCCCGGATTTTAGATTATAATATTCCACCAAGTCAGCAGGAATAGTAATCGCCAAACTTCTCCCCGCTTTTATAATTGGTCGTTTAAAAACAAATTTCTTATTTATCTGATTGCTTAACTCGCGCATTTGCTCGCTTGTAGAAAATTCTTCCTTGCATTTTTGACACGAATAATAAGGCGAATCCCTAAGTGTAATCCTTCCGTTATCCAATTCGAGGCTTTCAAACTTTAGAACTGCTTTTCCGCCACACAAATGGCACTTTATTTCTTTTTCCATAAATCTACCTCGCTTTCACTTGATTCCCAAAGAGTAAGAACATGAATGTAATCTCTCGTTTCAGCCTTAACGGCAGTTAAAAACTCTTTTCCAACACAAAAAATCGTCTTGAACTTATCATCTTCCTGTTTAATTTTTACGCTCTGCTTTTTTATCTCAAACTCAACATCCCCGTAGTTTAACCCATTTTTTGCCGCACGCTCAGCAAATCTTTCTTTAGAATGCCGACTCCAAGAAACTAACATACAAATATTAAAAACAGACCAATTTAAAAAGCAATACCAAGTTATTGAATGATACTACCAAAATAAGCATATTATAAGGTGCCGGAAAATATTTTACCTTGGCCTTCCGCGAAAGCGCTTTTGTATGAGCAGTTTCTTTTTCACCATAAGTGCTTGCCTATGAATTGGGCCAAGCCGTTTCCAAAAGGCTTTATTTTTTACATTCTTTAATTCTTTAAAAACCAATCGGGCAATAGCCCGCCCCAATTCACCTCGCACAAGTCCAAGCGCTAGCTTGGTGGATGATTCTGCCGATTGGCGAGCAAAATAGGTTTTATCCAGATTAGAAAATTTTTGGTCAATATTACGAATTACTCTGGGCGGCAAGGGCTCATAAAAGGCTTTTATCTCAACGGTTCTCACAAATGGCCCCTCTCGTTCAAAATTACGGCGATAAATTACAAAATCCTCGTTTCTGTTTTCCGATTGCCCTAGTTTGTAGTTATAATGTTTCCAATAGCCCGAATCACTTGGAGTACAATGAAATTCATACACTAACGTAGCCTTGCGGGACTTTGCAATTCTTAAAACTTTTTTGTCAAGCTTTTCTGAAGTTTTAACCAGAAAATCTTGTCCATTTGGATTATTATCAGGTAGTGACTTATCACGCGCCGCACGGAAAATAGTTTCATCAGGACGAAATTTGAACACGCCAACATTTATTCCCGACTTTTCTAATGCTTTTTTTGCTTCTTGTGCACAAGCAATTGCAAACGATTCGTTTGGATGAACATTTAGGATAAAAAGCACTTTTGGTTTTGCAACTTGCATAAGAACATTAATGCTAAGGATAATTTAACCTTTGCGCCACGATTAATACACACGCAAAGAAAGGAAACTGCACCATCAAGGGCGTTTAACTTTCGGTTAACAGCAAGGAGAGGGCCCATAACCCAAAGTTCAACTCAGCACGGATTTTTACTTTTAATTTATAGTCTTAATTTCTGTTTTACAATTCTCTTTTACCCATTGTGCACCAAGTCCCGAGATTTCTATTATTTCCCCCTTATATGCCACAGTATATTTAGAATTATTACTTGGTTCAATTGATGGCATTTCATTTTGAACTAGCGTGTCAGGACATATCCCCATGTCTTAAGAATTGCAAGAAACAGTTTGCCAGTTTCCATCAATTTGCTTTCTGCAAGTTAATTTACAGTCTATAGGTAGTCCATAACATAATTTTACTTGAGCATCTGATCTTGTGAGCCCTGGTTGTAATCCAACAAACCCAACACAAGTACAATCCATATTAGTATATTGCTTATTTATTGCACCAGTAAATGAATCATTCAAAACGTTGTTTTGTTTAGGAGAGAAAAATACTACTGCCAAAATAATTAATATTATTAAAACAACTAACAAAACTTTTTTTCCCATATTAAGCAATAGTGAATACTACTATTTAAATCTTTCAAAATAGAAGGGCAATTACCTTAATTACTTTTTCTGCAGACAAGGAGTTTAACTTATGGTTTTAAGCAAGGAGAGGGAGTCGAACCCTCCTATTTCCCTCTGCAGGGGAACGCATAACCGCTTTGCTATCCCTGCAACCGTTAATACGATTGCTAATATTTAATTTACTAAAACAGTTTATTTAAAAAACTGCCCAATTGAATGAATTAAAAAAACAAGCCATTGTATTTTATTTAAGAACGCGGCATTGATCGACCGGTACGATTCGACCTTCCCAAGGTCGCTAAAGGGGTTCAATTCCCCTATGCCGCATATGAAACAAGCAAAATTAAGACAGCAATTAGATTCGAAACCCGGCGGCTGCATCACAATGCGGACGACGGGCTTAGAAATAATTAAATACGCGAAGTAGGTGTAATTTAATATGAATTACAAATTAAGTCGAGAAAAAAGGATTATTCAATCAATCTGTGTTGGGATAATTTTTGTTATTTGGGCAGCAAGCGTTTTTTATGCCCTGTCTCAACCGCAAACAGTTTCATTTCTTTCAATAATTTTCTTCGTGATTTTTTCAATAGTGGTTTTTGTCTTTCTGGGTTATTGGACAAACGAATTGAAGGAATGCGTGGATCTGAATATTAATGACAATTCAATAAGTGGAAAAAATAAAATTTATTTTGAAACAATCAAAAAAGTCATATTGCTTCAATCCGACACTAATGCAGGCTTATTTAAGCCAGGTTTCATTAGTACTTATAAAATAAAAATTTTGACAACCACTCCAGAAATTGTGAACTTAAGATTTTTTAGTAAAGAAGATAGGGAAAAAATCGTAACTGAAACATTATCTAAATTAAAGAAAAGCATTCCAGTTGAGAAGAAAGTAACTGGGTATTACAACTATAGCGGATGAAAGTTTGTAGTTTTCGTTCTACTGTGCTTATCAAAAAAGAAAGTTGATTTTATGAATAACTCTTCAAAACCGGTTCGAATGCACTCTAGAGAATGCGATAAAGCTGGAATAATGTCTGACACCGGAGAAATTCCCAGCGGCTGCATTATTAATATTGTTAATTAGCGTATTGGTGATTAGATGTTAAGAAGAACTAAACGAATAGATTTACTCGATATTGGCTTTGAGGATGCCCAAAGACTTATTGGTTTGGCTTCAAAAGAGAAGCATAGAAAAAAACGCTTTGTTGGAATTGAAGTAACAAAAGCTAAGGTGCAACACAAGTTGCATAATCTAAATCTTGTTTATGCTGATGCTTTTGACCGTTTAAAAAGAATGAGACCAAATTCAGTAAGAATTATGACTACTGATTTCTTATTCACTGAGTTTAAAGTTAATGGAGTTGATTTAGCGGAGCTAGGCTGGAGAAGAAATCTTTTTGAGAAAGCATTTCTAAAAAGGCGTGTTGACCTTTCAAAAGAAGTTGCAAGAGTCCTAGTTCCAAATGGGCGGTTTGTAGTTATTGAATACAAAGAAAATCTTGCCCCAACTCTAGAAGTATTAAAAGATGCTGGATTTAGCTGCTCTGTTAAGCCTGTTCCTGAGCAAGACTTAGCTAAAACAAAATTTCTTAAATTAATACAAGAAAAAAGGCAACAACAACCAAATATGCGAGAAAGAATGCAACCAATGCGAATAGTTGCACGAAAAAGAAAGGGTTGGCCAAATGAAACAAGATAACCCGGATCGAATGCACTCTCGTGAAAGCGATAAAGCTGGAATAATGTCTGACACCGGGGAAATTCCCGGCGGCTGCATTATTCTACAGGCTACTAGGAAGCTGGGAACGGGAGCGACTCTTTTGACTATTTTTTAATAATATTAAAAGTATTAAGGTTTTAATCCAACAATTAAAGTTATTGCTGCAAAGATTCCAACCAAAAATAAAATTAAAATTAATATTGCTATTGTTAACCAAACTTGTTTTTTGTATTGTCCGATTGCTGCATTTTCTCCACCTAATGCAATTTTTGTTGGTTCTTCCAAGTTCTTTGGAATATAAACTGCATTATTAGCTAATTCAGGAAGCTTTAGGAGATCCACTTCATCTTTTTCTCGAGCAATTCCTTTAACAAATACTTTTTCTCCAAAAGGAATAATTGTTTCCCCGCAAGTTAAATCTCTTTTAAGTCCAAGAAGCCCATTGTAATTAATATGGCGGCTTGTAAAAAAGTCAAAAAGTGCTTGTGTTGGCTTGCCAAATAACCCCGTTCTAAAAACAGAGCTTTTTGCGGTGATTATAGTTGCGCCAGTTGGGTCAACCACTACTTTTCCTGTTTGATCATCAACAAAAAAAGGAACTGCCTTTATTTCATCTAAAAGCACAATAATTCTTCTGCTTTTGCCACTGCCAACAGATTCAGTAACACTACATTTGTAATAAAGACAAGGCGTTTTTGTAACTGGACTTAGTAATGCTCCTGTACTTGTTTGAAGCGCAGTTCCTTCGATCTCAACTTTTCCGTTTGTTAGGTCTCCAACAGAGACGTTTTTTGTCATTGTAATTTCTTTAATCAGTTTGTTTAATTTCTTAATTCGCCAAATCGGATAAACAGATAACCCAATCCCGACAGCAACAGTAATCCCAAAAGGAATAAGATTCATATTAATAAAAAGATAAAACTAGTATTTATTCCTATTTTAAGCCAAAATTATCTGTTGTATTGCCAATAGTATTTGTGGTAAGAGATAATTTATGAATGAAAAAGCAACAAAAATTAAAGCGAAAAGCCTATTTGAATCAGTGATTGCTGGGAAACTACTTTGTGGATTAACCCATCTCTTTCCAATCTTAAACTGAAAGAAATATTTGTAAACTTTCCAATTAACTGCCACTGAAATTAATGCAAGAAAACCATCAATTAAGTGGCTTTGAGGAAAAAAATAACCAGTTCCTGATAATAAATATGGTGTGGCAAGTAAAAAGCTTTGGGCGTAAAGTGCAGTAAAAGCAGTTGTTAAGAAATAGCAAATGTCACCAAGGGTCATAAACAAATATCTTGCAAATGAAATCTGATTTCCCATCCCAATATATCTTTTATGACCCTCTACAAAAAGTTTTATCACTAGCCCTATCCCTATCAAAATTGGCAAACCAAGTATCAAAGCAACAATAAGCAAAAACCC
>JBAXCL010000003.1:0-23589 GCA_037141515.1 archaeon | reverse complement strand
CCTTCAATATAATTTATTATTCGCTATCAACTTATTGTACCTATTTTTTCTTAAATACATGCACGCACGCGCTTCCGCCTGATCCACCGACGTTGTAGGTTACTCCTGTTGTTGCTCCTTTTACTTGTCTTTTTCCTGCTTCCCCGCGGAGTTGCATTACTGCTTCGATTGCTTGTTTTACGCCTGTTGCTGCTACTGGGTGCCCGCATGCTTTTAATCCCCCTGAAGTATTTACTGGTTTTTTGCCGTCAAAGTATGTTTGTTTTGATGCGTAAAGGCGCGCAGCTTCTCCTTGTTTAGCAAATCCAATTGCCTCTACTGCATAAATTTCTGCGATTGTAAAACAGTCGTGCACTTCTGCAAAATTAACATCTTTTGCTGTAATTTTTGCTTGCGTGTATGCTCTTTCTGTTGCAGCTATTCCTGCATCTAATCGCAGAAGTGATTTTCTTCTTGCGAGGGCCAGTGTGTCAGTTGCAAGTCCTGACCCAGTAATGTAAACTTCAGCTTTTGCTTTTTTCGCAACTTCTTCACTTGCAATTATTATTGATGCGGCCCCATCGGTTATTGGCGAGCAGTCAAATAGGGTTAGGGGGTCAGCAACCATCGTAGAATTAATTACTGTGTCTACAGTGATTTCGTTTTGGAATTGAGCGTATGAATTTCTTGCGCCGTGGAAGTGGTTTTTTACTGAGACTTCTGCGAGTATTTCTCGTGTTAGCCCGTATTCTTTCATATATGCATTTGCCAGTAGGGCGTATAATCCGGGGAAGGTTAGTCCGTTAAATCCTTCTAGTTCTTCGTCTCCCGCACCCATTAGAGCAGTAGTGACTTGTTCTGTTGAAACATCAGTCATTTTTTCTACACCTGAGACCATTACAATATCTGCTTCTCCTGCTTCGATTGCGTGTATTCCTTGTCTTAGTGCGAGTGAGCCGCTTGCGCATGCCCCTTCTACTCTTACTGATGGTTTATCAATATTCAAATTTTCTGTTGCCATTGCGCCGATGTGTAGTTGTCCAGATAAGGGGCCTGCGCACATATTTCCTGTGTAAAGTGCATCAATTTGTTTTGGAGTAATTTTTGCGTCGTTTAGCGCGCGTAACTGTGCATCAAGTAGTAGTTCGCGCAATCCGCTATCCCATATTTCTCCGAATTTGGTTATTCCGATTCCAAGTACTCCGATTTTCATATTTTCACCCTTTACTTTTTTAGTCTTTTCTTATTCATTAAATTAAAATTTTAAATTTTATTTATTCATTCTGTCATAAATTTTTTTTGCTTCACCTTGCTCAACAATTAAACTTCTTGTTGTGCCATCTTTTAATAAAAATGTTAGTGTGTTTTTTCCAGGAGTTCCTGAAGTCACCATAGTTACCCCAACTAAATCATGTTTGCGTATTGTTTCTTCAGGTTTATGTGTTGCCATATTTGAAATTGTTATTGTGTCTCCACGCAAACCAACCATAGTGCGATAGGGGGCAAGTTCAGCGTCAACAAAAGTTTGGCTTGCAGTTTTTATTAATCTTCCCATATCTACTCGTGGATTATCAGGCATAATAAAATCGTTCCCAAGTTTTGATTTTGGATAATTTGCATTATCACTAAGTACAATTTGTCCCGCTTTGTTTACGTAAAGCCAATTTAGTTCCTCATCATTTACAAGACCATTAATTTTCTTCATTAATGCTGGATCACGTTGCATTTCGCCAAGTAATGAATATGCAACCATTTTAGTTGATGCTTTTTTCATTCCCAGTGATTTTCTTCTTGAGTTGACCAAATCTATCGGGGTTGTTACCAAAAATCCTATTACTGCACCTATTCCCCTAATTGGTTTTATTACCCCAAGCCTAAGTAATGCAACTGGCGGCAAAAGATTCCAAGGATTAGTAAATTCGCTTCTTAATTCTTCTTTAGCACTAATCACCAAATCCCATGCTTTTTTTCTTGTATTTTTAAATGCTTTTTTTCTATTTTCTTTGTGTTTTTTTTCTGCAGCTTTTCTTACGCCAAGCGCTGTCTTTGACCAGCCAATTGAATGTGGTACTATTATTTGTCTTGCCATAAAAATCACAATTTTTTTACTTTTGCATAATTTTTTATTTATTGATGTATTCCGTCCATGTGTTTTAGGTATGTTGCGTATTGTATGTATTCTTTTCTTGCGATGTAATCGTTTACTTTGCGCGCAAGTTTTTGCACTTTTGTGATTTTGTCAGTTACTTTGAATATGAATGCGTCGCTTCCTGATCCTGAACCGTATGAGGTAACTAATATTCTGTCCCCCGGTTTTGCAACATCAAGTACGCTTGCAAGTCCAAGTATTGATGAGCCGGAGTAAGTGTTTCCGATTTTTGTAACTACTAACCCTGTTTCGATTTGTTCTTTTGTTACTCCGAATTGTTTTCCAACGCGCAGCGGAAATTTTCCGTTTGGCATGTGGAATACTACGAATTTAAAGTCGCTCATTTTCATTTTGCTTTTTTCAAGTATCATTTTTGTTGCGCCTGTTACGTGTTTGAAGTATGCTGGTTCTCCAGTAAATCTTCCTGCGTGGCTTGGATATGGTTCTTGTGCTCTTCTCCAAAAATCTGGCGTGTCGCTTGTGAATGAGCAAGTGTATTCAAGTATTGCAACTGCTTCTTTATCGGGCCCGATAATAAACGCTGCTCCGCCTGCTGCTGCACTGTACTCTAGTGCATTCCCAGGTTCTGCTTGTGAGGTGTCTGCGCCTATGCTCAGCCCGTATTTTATCATTCCTGAATTTACTAGTCCTGCGTTTATTTGTATTGTTGCGCTTCCTGCTTTGCATGCGAATTCTGTATCTACTGCCATATATTCGTTTCCAATATCAAGTGCTTCTCCGACAATGCTCGCTGTTGGTTTTACTGCGTAGGGGTGACTTTCACTTCCAACATAAACTGAGCCAATTTCTTTTTTGTTTATTTGTGCTCGGATAAGGGCGTCGCGTGCTGCCGCAACTGAGATTGTTGCACTATCTTCATCTTTTCCTGGAACGCTTTTTTCAGTTAATCCTAATCCTGCTTTTATTGCTACAGCATCAGCATTTTGTACTTCCGCGATTGTTTCCGCTTTTATTCTATATTTTGGTATGTATGCTCCCCAACCAACAATTCCAGCCATATTAATCTCCTTTCAAATTTTTTTATTCTAGTTCAATATCCTTTTTCGTTTACTTCTTATCTATTCAATTTAATTCTTTTTACAATATAAGTCTTGCCTTGATGGCAAATAGCGTCGCATTTCAACAAAATGACGCTGTTTGCCAGTCGCAACCTTACAAAAGCAAAGCTTTTGTATGGCGACACAAAATCTTTGATTTTGCTACGAACTAATATGTTTTGCAGTAAACAAAAAAAGTAGTCTTTTAGGCAATATTGAACTTCTGATACTCACCCTATAAAAACCTATCCAAAAAGACGAACATAATTTCGTCAATTGACGATTGTTTTATTTTGGCTTTAGTCAGAGTAAACAAATTACCCGCCATTGCCCAAAAATCACTTCCCAAAAGTTTTTAAGTTAAAATAATGTAATGTATTAATGCAGGTAAATAAAGTAATCCAGTTACCCAAACTTTCTCTTTCAAGGAGAAGAATTTCTCGCGGCCGATCGGGAAAAATTTTTCCTAATCAAGAACGCCGAACATATTCAAACCTAAGCAAAGAAGAGTCTGTTGCAGCTTTGGCAGTTTATAAAAAAATCCGCACTATTATTGCAAAAGATAGAAAATATTTTTTAGATTCGAATAAATTTCACTTAAAAATTTCTGTTAAAACAAATCTTGGCGAAGCAATTATTGAGAATGTAAAGCATCTTCGTCAGGGAGAATTTGAGGGGCTTCATAATTGGGGAACCTTAAGAGTTTCTTTAAATAATAAAACATTTTTTGTAAAGATTGATGATTCAAAATCTGCTAAAGGTCGAGCACTTGGTTTTCAAATAGTTAATGCTTTTTTAAAAAAACAAAATTACAAATTTAATGGTTTCAAAATATCCGTTGCCCCACTTCAGATAGCACATGATTTTTTGTATGAAAGGGGCAAAAGAACAATGTACGCTACCGATTTTTTCAATAATGAAAGATATATTCTTGTCGAGGAAATATCAAATATTGATTTATTTGTTAAAGCAACTGGCGCTGTTTATGAGTTAAGGAATCAGTTAGCAAGCAGGTTTAACCAACATAAAATTGGAGAAGTTGAAATAATAAACACTTTGTATGATAAGGCCACAAATTCACTTATTTTGTTTGACCTTGACGCTTCTTTAAAAAAGTCAAAAAATATCTAAAATTATATCAAAACTAGTTTTGCGCTTAAAATATTTTTGTTGCGAAGTAATGCTGTGTTAAACTCGATTATTTTTTTGGCTTCGCCTTTCAAAAGAAATATTTCAATACATTTTTCACCTATGTGTTGGTGTGTGTGAGTAACAATTAAATCTTCATTTATGTGGAACACTTTACTAACATTAGAATTATGCGCGTGCGTAACAACCAAGAGTGCGTTAATAGTCCCTTTTAGCAACGCAAGTTCGTTTGTTTCTTTTGCCAAGGTGCGTAGTGCCATTCGGACTAGTTCGCTTCTTCCAGTTAACCCAAGTGCCTTTTGAAGAGATTCTATTTCACCAATTGATTCATTTGGAATTGATATGCTTACAATTTCTGCCATAAAAATCATTTAATAATAAAAATCACTTAATAATAATGCACAAAAATAACACTAATGTTATTAACATTGGCATTAATATTATTAACTATTGATTAACTAAATATTAATTGCTTAAAAAATTCGTGATCAATATGTATTTGGAGATTTTTGGTTCACTCTTTATCATTTCGTTAACTTCTTTTGTCGGACTTTTAGCTTTTGGTTTGAAACAAAAAACTTTAAATAAATATATTGATTTGTTGGTTGGTTTTGCCGCAGGTGCTTTGCTTGGAGATGCTTTTATTCATCTTTTGCCGCAGTTGGCTGCAACAGGAATAAGTATTCAGATTTCTTTTAGTATTTTAATTGGAATATTAGTATTTTTCGCTCTTGAAAAAATTGTTCATTGGCATCATTGTCATCGAGTTGAGCACAAAGAAGTTTGCACTGATTTGCCTTATATGAGTCTTGCGGGAGATATTTTACATAATGCAATTGACGGAGTTATTGTTGCTGGCGCTTTTTTAGCTAATCCCATTGTTGGTTTTTCTACAGCACTTGCAGTTTTTCTTCACGAACTTCCTCATGAGGGGGGGAATTACAGCATTCTAATTAAGGGCGGATTTTCAAGAAAAAAAGCTTTGCTTTTGAATTTTATTACTGCACTTGCTTCTTTTATTGGCGCAATAATTACTCTTTTGTTAAGTTCACTTATTAGCGGAATTCTTCCTTTTGTAATAGCTTTTTCCATGGGGAGCTTTCTATATATTGCAGGAACTGACTTACTTCCTGAGCTTCATAAGAGATTTGCACCAAAGCAAGCTGTTTTGGAATTCTTATTTATTGTCCTTGGTGTAATAATAATGGCTGCGCTATTATTGCTTGAATAATTTTTACTTATTCCCCGCCAAAATAAACTTTTTCGAGTTTTTTGCTTTTCATTAATTCTTTTCCGCCCATAAGCGCAATCTTTCCTTGTTCTAGAACAACTATAGTATCTGCTATTTTTGATGCCTGCTTTGCATTTTGCTCTACAACCACCACAGTAACATCTTCTTTTTTAATTTCTTTTACTTTTTCAAATACTTCGACCATTGTTTTTGGTGCCAACCCTAATGATGGTTCATCAAGTAATATTAGTTCAGGATCCTGTATAAGCGCTCGCGCGATGGAGAGCATTTGCTGTTGCCCGCCGGAGAGGGTGAATGCATAATCGTTTTGTTTTTGCCTTAAAAAAGAAAATTTTTCAAACACGTCAGCTAGATTTCTTTGCACAAGCTCTTTGTCATTAAATATATACGCCCCAAGTTCGAGATTTTCTTTTACAGTCATTTCTGAGAATACTTGTCTTCCTTGAGGAACATAACTTATTCCTTCAGCAATTAGTTCATACGTTGGAAGTTTAGTAATATCTTTATCTTTGTAAATCACTTTTCCAGAGTAAATGTCACACAAATTAAAAATGCTTTTTAAGAGAGTGCTTTTTCCTGCACCATTTGGCCCTATTATTGTAGTAATTTCTCCCGCAGCTAATTCTAAATTTACTCCGTGCAAAACTTCGGCACCCGCATACCCCGCAGTCAGCCCTTTGATTGAAAGCATATCTAAATTACGACGAAGAAGTTTATTAATGTTAATAATCAAACGCATTATTCCACAGAAACAAGCACCCAATTTTGCATTTGCATTATTCTAAGTGGATATTCTGCCCCGTGATTTGGCAAAACCTTTGTGCTCCCCATTACCCCGTCAATAATTTTAATATTTTCAAGCCCTGTAAGAATTTGTTCCTTTGTAGAACCATTTTTCTTAATCGCACCTTCAAGAGCGTTAGTGGCATCATATGCGAACGCGCTAAAAAAGTTAGGATCCTTATTAAACCGGATTCTATAATTTTTAACAAATAATTGTATTTTAGCATCTGTTGAGTTTACATCAAAATAATTATTTATGAAATAAGCCCCTTCAATTGCATTTCCAGCAGCTTTTAAAAATGGCGGAGCTGCCATCGCCATATTAAGAAATATTTTTGCTTTTGAATCATTTTCCTTTAATTGTACAACAATTTTTGGAACAACACTTGTGTACCCAATTACAAATATTGCATCTGGTTTTAGTTCATTAATTTGAGCAATTTTTGTGCGAAAATCTGAATCGGTTCCCAGATAAGCGTCTTCAAAAATAACTTTTCCGCCTATTTCAAAGCTTTTTTCAAATGAGTCCTTCGCACCCACCCCAAATTCATCATTTAGGTAAAGAATTGCAACTCGCTTTATTCCTTGATTTAACATAAATTTGGCAGCTTTTTTTGATTCGGCATCAGAATCAACAAAAAAGCGAAACGCTAACAGGCTTCTTTGTGTAATATTTGGTAGAGATACTGCTTGTAGAAGTATTGGAGTATTTGTTTGCATTGCAATAGGCAATATAGCATTACTTACGCTACTAAGCGATGAAAATACTGCTTGAACGTCATCAACCGAAGTTAATTTTGTAAATCCGCTCACTCCTTGTTGTGCATTACTTGCACTATCTTCAAAAATAATATCCAATTTCACTGCGCTTTCACTATTTTTGGAATTGATCTCTTCCTCTGCAAGAATTATCCCCTCTTTTTGCGCTTCTCCAATCCATGCGCCTGCCCCGCTAAGCGGCAAAAGAGCGCCAATTTTTACTTCTTTATTATTCTTAGAACTTATTGAAAATAACGCTGTGCTTGACCCAAAATATGCGCCAATTATTATAATTAACACCACTAAAATTACTATTACCCCAAAAATTATTTTTCCCTTCATTTACCTATCCCAAAGACCTGCAGCAAGGGCTTCTTATATTTACTTCATCCCCCAACGGAGGGATGAAGTAGAAAGAATTTTAACCCCAAATAACCATATTTTGTTCATGTACGAGACGGTTCTTTCAACGCTGGGTTTGTCAAAATCAGAAATTTCGGTTTATTTTGCATTAATTGATTTAGGTAGCTCTACTACCGGGCCGATAATAAAAAAAGCACAAATTTCTTCAGGAAAAGTTTATATTGTTTTAAACAAGCTTGCCCAAAAGGGGCTAATAACGCATATTCTAAAATCAGGGGTTAGATATTATCAAGCTAAGGACCCCCAGCTACTATTAAGTTTTTTAAGAGAAAAAGAAAATATTCTGCGAAGTGAAGAAAAAAAGCTAAACGATATTCTTCCAGGGCTTAAAGCAAAGTTTAGAGAATCAAAATCTAAAACAACCGCTGAAGTTTACGAGGGGCTCGCAGGAATTAAAAGTATGCTTTCACAAGTTCTTGATGAACTGCATTCCGGCGAAATTTTTTATGTTTTAAGCCAGCCAAATGAAGCTTTTGTTGCACTGGAAGAATTTTTCTTAGAATTTAACAAACAACGTGAAAAAAAAGGAGTTTTGATGAAAGCGCTTTATAATAGTGATTGTAGGGGTTTTGGCGAAAAAAGACAGAAATTCGCGCTAGCTAAAGTGAAGTATATGCGTCAAGAACTTTCAACTCCAGCGTGGATAATTATTGCAAAGGATAATGTCGGAATAGCTCACATAACCGGAACTCCAGGAGTTTTTTTAATTAAAGATAAAGTAACTGCCGATACTTATCTTAAGCATTTTGCGATAATGTGGAAGTTGGGTGTCACAAGTTAGTTTTTTATTTCCCTAAATATGCTTCAAGTACTTTCTTATTTTTCCTTATTTGTGCTGGAGTCCCTTGTGCGATTATTTTTCCTTCATCTAGTACGAATACTTCATCAGCTATTCCTAGCACAAAGTTCATATCATGTTCAATTAAAAATATTGTATCCCCTTTTTTTCTTTGAACTAAAAGCATTTGGGCAATTTTTGTCCGCAAAATAGGAGTTACTCCCCCGACAGGCTCATCAAGCATTAACAGTTTGTGTTCTTTTAGCATTGCGCGGGAAAGTTCTACGAGCCTTTTTTGCCCAAAGCTTAAATCCGCTGCTTTTTTTTCCTCAAATCTTTCAAGCCCGACCAAAGCAAGCGCGTGTTTTACATCAGCTTGGGCTTTTTTTGTATCTTTTTCTATATTAAAGAAACTTTTCCAAAAATTAGTATCTTTATCAGTCAATGCAATTAGCAGATTTTCCTTTACTGTAAGGTTGCCAAATAATCTTGGAGATTGAAATACTCTGGATAGCCCAAGCTTTGCCCATTTTTCGAGGGAAAACTGACTTATTTCATTTTCATTAAAATTAATTTTTCCTTTATCCCTTTCAAGAACTCCGCTAATTAAATTAAATAGTGTGCTTTTTCCAGAGCCGTTTGGCCCGATGAGTGCGGTTATTTTTCCTTCTTTTACTTCGAATGAACAATCATTTACTGCATGTACTCCCCCAAAGCTCTTTGACAGGTTTTGCACGGATAGAATTGTTCGCATAAGGTAATTAGTATTGTTTTATTAAAAAAGGAATCGCTCTCATGTTTTTTCTATTATTTAATTGACTACGTTTTATTCTACTCTTGCCAATCCCTCGTTTTTTACAACATTAAATATTACTTTTCTTTCTACCTTGCTCGCGCCGGGCTTTGTATTTCAAAAAATTAAATAATTCACATTGCATTAATTGAATAAACAATTGTGATCCTGATTGAATCAAAAGTTCTTGCTGAAGTTTAAAAGAAGTTCTTCCTTGGAATTTGGCAGCAGTTAAAATAATTAACTACCTTCCAAAACCATGAACTGCCCGTTTTGAATTATTTTTATTTGCGCTTTTTCTACAAAGCTTTTATCTTTAACAATTACTCCATCAAGAAGTGTGTTTGTATCAAACACAGTCATTTCTTGAATAATTTCTTGTTCGCTCGCAAAACTTCCTTTAGCTTCAATTGCTGTTTTCACCATTGCTTCTATTGCGATATATGCATCTGCTGATTGCAATATTGGTTCTCGATTATACTTTGATTTAAATTTAGCATTAAACTCTTTGCTTACTGTTGAGCTCACATACCATTGACCTTCTAGGGCCCCATTAGCAGATTTTACTGCCGCAGCATCTTCAAACACTAGCCCAGCGAACATTGGAATATCAACTCCATTTTCTCTTACTTGTCGAGCAGCATTCCCGATTTTTCCTGGTGCAATTTCAAGTAGTATTGCATCAGGTTTTGCTTCTTTTACTTTTGCCAAAACTGACCTATAATCATTTTCAGTCGTTGAAATGTATTCTTGACCAATAATAATATTTTTTGATTCAAGAATATCAGTAAATCCTTCCGCAATTACTTTGGAACCTTCATGTTGAGATACTAAAACATACACTCGCGAATAATTCAAGTCAATAGATTTTTTTAGCATTAATTCCCCCATTTGGTTAGGATCTGCCCCAACGCGGTAAGTATTTTTGTATTGAGTTACTTTTGGATCTGTTGCGTTCGCAAAGTAAATTACTTCACTTTGGGCAGCTAGTGGCCCAATTGCATTTGCTGCGGGAGAACCAAAAGTAAATATTCTCTTTACGCCACGTTGTTCTGTTAGACTTTTGAATGCATTCACAGCATATGCTGAGTTATATTGGTCATCTTCGTAAATAATTTGAACTATAATTCCTTTCTTTGCAAAATCTTCCACAGCTAAATCAATCCCCTGGCTCAAATATGCTCCGTAACTTGCTGCATTTCCACTTAGGGGAAGGATTGCCCCAATCACAATTGATTCATTAGAGTTGTCAATAACTGTGTTTGCCATAAAATAGCCATTCAGATTGCCAGTTAACCCCATTAGGGCAATAATCCCCATTACTGCAATTACCATTACCCCAATTGTTAATTTGCCCACCATCTTCATCACCCTTAAAGTAACTTCCTTTTACTTCACTTATAATAATTTGTAGTAGTTTTACTACTACAAATATAATTATATTGGTCCATAGATAAGTATGGAAGTTTATTCAGCCCTTGAAGACTTTGGGCTTAGCAAAAGCGAGGCAAGTATTTATGTCACCCTTCTAAAGCTTGGCTCTGCAACGCCTTCTGAAATTGCTCAAAAAACAAATATTCACCGAGTAAGTATTTATGATATTCTTCTAAAACTCCAAGATAAGGGAATTGTTTCTTTTGCTGTACTTGGCAAAAGAAAATATTATGAAGCAGTTAAACCAGAACAACTTGTTATTCTTGCTGAAGAAAAAAAGAAAGCACTTGAGGAAATTGTTCCAAAACTCTCTGCCCAAATGGTACTTGCTAAACCAGCAAATGATGCAACAATATTCAAAGATTGGGCAGGAATTAAATCTGTCCTTCTTGAAGTCACCCAAGTTAAGGGAACTGTAAGAACTTTCTCTTCAGGATGGGGATTACCAACCATTAACAAAAACTTTTATGAATCTTGGAACCAACGCTTATTTGAAAATAAAGTCAAAATACGTTTTTTAGTAAGTAAAAAACACCCGCAAAAAATGAAAAGTAATTATGAAATTAGATACTTGCCGGATGAATTTTCACTTCCATCAACCACCATGATTTTTGAGGACAAAGTATTCATTATAATTTGGACTTCGAATTTGGGAATTTTAATAAAAAGTAAAGATGTTGCAGAGAGTTACACTAAATATTTTGAATTACTTTGGAATATCAGTGAGCCACAATAAAATACTCAACTTGCTTGCATTTCATTTTATAGAAACTAACTTTTAATCCAACATTGATGGGATATGGGGTTTTTGACCATCTATAACCCCCTTGCGCCTTGCTCTCCCCTCGCGTCCCTGTTGGGACGTCGAGGTACCTGAGCTTCGGCGCCTAATACGCGTTGATGCGCGTTTGGATATCATCAATAACTTTCACGTTGTGGTGTTCTTGTTGGTCGCGGATGTATTCTGCGGATTCATCTATATTTTGCAATCCGGTGGATTGATGATGTTCATATCCTGACCAGAAACTGCCCCACGGATAACGTTTTCGAAATCCGGGGGGTTGTTCAAAAATGCGCATTGCGCTTCTTGATTTCAACATTGTTTCTGCGGCTTCAACAGAATATCTTTTGGGAATATTTGTCTGAAAATGTACATGATTTCCGCCAAACCCTATTTCGCGGAACTCAAAGCCATGTTTTTCAAATTCTTTAAATGCTATGATACATGCATCAATGTGGGATTGCTTCCCAAAACAAAAATACCCACACTTACATTTGAACATAAAGGTAATCCAATTATTTCTTGTATCAACCTTTCCCTTTTTAGAGCTAACGCTATCCAAATCATCCATAATTATCAGAACCTATCGTGTCAATTATAGGGCGCCGCAGGCGCGGCGCCGCGCACGACACTAATTCTAATACAGAACTAAAGAAATAGTTAGCGCGCCAATTTACCTGCGGGTCTTCCGCACTACGCTACAGACCACGCAGTACTATTGGCGCCAAATTGAAAAGAATTATTAAAAAAAGAACTCCCCAAGCTTGAGAAAACTAGAAAAGAATTTGTTAACGAGTCAAAAGCAATCACATATATTGGGATGAAGGGACTTAGAACTGCTGCTAATGAAGCACTTGATTCTATGAAAACTGGAGAAGAAATACTCACTATGGGAACAGTTAGTCAAAAAGATCCTGAAATTAATAAGTATTGGATTCAGTTTGGTGCTAGAAGAATCGCTAAAAAAATCCCAAACAGATTAATCTTCTCTGATCCTGGCCCGCATTTTATGAATACAAAAAACCGGCCACTTATAAAAGTCCGCTATTTGCCTTCAATTACTCCTGCAACAGTGGATGTTTTTGGAGATGATAAAATAATTATTTTTAATTATGAAAAGCCAATTACTAGTATTCTAATTTATGATAAAAATATTGCTCAATCATTTAAACAATTTTTTGAGCAATTGTGAAAGCAGGCTAAAGAAAACTAAAAAATATCTTATCAAAAATCAATTTAAACAATAACTACCTTATTAATTGATGTTATGACTGAGACACTAATCCCTTACTATAAATGGATTGATGAATTAGTAAGAGTACTGCGTCCAAGTATTTCGCTTGAACATAACAAGCAAAATGACCTCGATTATATTCGCGCATTTGCCACAGGGTATTTTTTAACCCCAAACCTCGCAAATACAAAACCAAATCTTACGCGTTCAGAAGTAGATCAATTAAAAGAACATCTTTCACTAATAAGAAAAACAAATTCATTTGGAAACAAAAAATTTGGCAAAGAATTTGTATTTAAGTTTGTAACTCGAGGAGAACTGTTTTCCGGCCCACATATTTTATTAGTGCATAAAAGAAAAAATGGCAAAACAGGAGTGGTTGGTTTTGTTGGATTTACGCTTGGCTTCCCTTGTGAAATTGAAACAATTCAAGGGGGAAGAATTGTAAAAAAATCTTCTGCAGATGGTTTATTACCAAAACGCTTTTTCGCTAAAACTAATACTCCATTTTATAACGCATTAATTGATGAACTTATTTTTAGATTAAACCAAACTGGCAACTACAATCAAACTATAAGAAATAAAACAAAAATTGTTTTTTCTTCAAAAGCTTTTACCCAAATAAAAAACCCCAAAATGGCAAGAGCAATCCTTAATCGCTATTCTACAAGAAGTATTAATAGACACCTCGTTGGAAATCACCGTCCACTTGCTGGGGCAGGAGTAAACAAACTAGCTACTGGATTAGCTACTTTAGAAAATAGAGAATTTGCTAAAAACACTGGAACAGTTCCTGCTTCAAGAAAAGATATTTCAAAAGTATGGCCGAGGGTTGATCGTGAACCAACAAGTATTCCAATCAAGGGTTGGTATTTTGGTCGGAGATTTAATCAAAAAAGAGGGCGTTAATTTAAAATCCTGCCAAAAAAACAATTCAGTTTAGGAGCTTAAAAAATTAATCCAAACCCACAAGCAATCCATTTTTCACAAGCTTTAATGAGTATTCTCTTACCCCGTCACCGTTTTTGTCAATTGTTATTTTTCCGCTTGCTCCTTCCCAATCTTTCACAGAATAAATGAATTCTTTTACTTTGTCAGTATCTTCACCATATTTTGATATTCCTTCAGCAAGTAAATACACCCCATCATAACTTTCTGCAGTCCATATTCCAAATGGTGGTTCGGATTTGTATTTAGCAACGAATGCATCAGTAAATTTCTTAGTTAATGCATTTTCTTTACTATATTCTGGAGCACCAATAATTACTCCTTCATTTAGTCTATTTTCCCCAAAAACTTTTACATTATATAATTGATCATTTCCAAAAATTTGTGTTTGAATATTTAGTTCTTTTACTTGTTTTAGTAAGTTTAATGCTTCGTCAGAGTTTTGTGGAGATAAAAATAACAAATCTGCTCCTGATGCTTGTACTTTTGCTAAAATTGATCTAAAATCTGTTGAATTTTGCAAAAATCCTTCATATAGCACTACTTGCCCTCCTTCGATTGGAAATCTTTCTTTCATCTTTTCAGCAATTGGTTTAGCATAATCTGTTTGTGAATAAATTATTGCAACTTTTTTCTTTTTGAGTTTAGTTACTGCAAGGTTTGCGAGTAAATCTGATTGAATTACACTTACAGGGGATGTTCTAAATACATAGTCCCCTAAAGAAGTAATTACAGGGGAAGTTGAAATTGATGCTAGCACTATAACCTTGTTTTCTTCAGCTAGTGGTGCTATTGCAATAGTTTCTGGAGAACAGTGCCCCCCAAGAACAAACTTTACTTTGTCAATATTTACTAGTTTATTCATTGCATCTACAGCTGTTTTTGAATTGCATTTACCATCTTCAACTATTAATTCTATTTTCTTGCCGTTTATTCCACCTTTAGCATTAATTTCTTCCACAGCCAATAGTCCTGCTTCGTAAGCACCATATTTTGCCCCGGATCCTGAAAGGTCTGAAATCCACCCAATCTTTATTGTGTCTTGTTTTTCTTGAGCAAATAGTGCATTTGAATTAACCCCTAAAAATATCCCCGCCGATACAAGCAAGACTATCGCAATTATTGCAACACCAACTTTATTTCCAACACCAACCATAAACTCACCCCGAATTGTTAACTTGTTTATTGTACATAGTTACTAGTTCAGGTAGTTTATAGCAAATTGTTCTCCATTAATGGATACCAATAATTAGATTATTATACCCTAAACCACAAATAGTAATTATGGATACAACCATCTTTGAAGATCTTGGACTAACTAATTCCGAAATTAAGATTTACATTTCTCTTTTAGAACTTGGAAGCACTAAAGCTGGCGGAGTTATTCAAAAAACAGGTTTACAAAACTCAGTTGCACACTTATCCTTACACAAGCTTGTCGAAAAAGGCTTTGTTTCATTCGTAAAAAAAGGAAACGTTAAATTCTACCAAGCAGCTGATCCAAAAAATATTATTGATTTTATTGAAGAAAAGAAAACGAAGTTCAATGAAATCCTTCCTGAACTTTTGAAAAAACAAAAACCCCACGAGCCCCAAGAGGCTGAAGTTTATCAAGGATTTAAAGGATTCAAAACCATGCTTTATGAATTAATTAAAGATGGAAAGAAAGGAGATGAGTATTTAGTATTTGCTTTTCATACTTCAAATCCTGATGATTATAGCCAAATTTACAATTATTATAATGAATTTGATGCAGAAAGAAAACGAAGAGGGTTTGTTACAAAACTTCTCTGCCCAGAATACCTGCGAGAAAAAGTAATTCGAAAAGATATGAAAACAGTTACTTTTGTAAATTACACAATTCCATTAAATATTTCAATATTCCAAAACAAAGTAATTCTAACACCTTACGAAGAAGAGAAAGTGTGTTTTCTTATTCACTCAAAACAACTAGCAGATCAATTCAGAAAATTGTTTTACTCTATTTGGAATAAAGAAAACGGGTTAATTGGCAAAACTAATTAATTAGATAATAGATTTTTACCCCGCCTACGATCCTTCTTTCTCGATAAACTTCTTTTGAAAATAACGGGTTTCCGTTAAGATCAAAATTCCACTCAGCAACTTGCCCTTTAAAATTCAGATTTGGATTCTTTAAATAATTCTCAACGCAAGTAGTATCTTCCCCACAAAAAGTAATTGCATCTTTTAGTAAATACACTGCGTCATACATTGCAGCAGTATAAAAGTATTCAAATGATGGTTCTTCACCATATTTTGCAACATATTTTGAAAGCAAGTTTGCATCACTACTATAAGGAACTATTGTAAACATACTTTCCGGCATTAATCCCCCCAAGCCTTCATTTACTGCATTATCTGTGGAAGTGTGATTCCCCAGAAGAACAACTTCATCATTTAGACCAAGTTCATTTATTTGTTTAATTATTTGCACTGCTGCTGCCGGGCCAAGTGTAGAAATAAATACCCCCCCAGGGTTTGAATTACTTATTTGTTGGAGCGCAGTTCGAAAATTAGTTTCGTTTGAAGTAAAATCAATTCGTTTGGTTATTTTTCCACCTAATTGAACATATTCTTCTTCAAAATCATCGCTCCAACTTTTAGGAAAATTACTTAACTCAGAAATTATTGCCACTTTAGTTAGGTGTTTTGAATTAATTGTTTGCAGTGCTTGAAGTTGGGCAGGAACAGTAACTTCTGGCGATGCTCTAAATGAATACCCTTTTCCTTGAAATATGTTTTTCGCTACTGAACTTGCAGCAATTATTACCACTTTGTGTTCGTTTGTTATTGGTGCTACTGCTGCAGTTGCTGGAGAACAACTCGGACCCAAAATAAATTTCACATAATCCTGTTCCATTAATTTTGTTGCCACAGTTATTGCTTCTTTTGCATCACATTTATCATCTTCTAAAATAAACTCTATTTGCTTTCCATTTATCCCGCCGTTTTGATTAATCTCATCAATCGCCAACTGCGCAAATCTTGCCTCAGGATTCCCTGAAAACGCAGTGGTGCCAGTTAAAGAAAATAATCCCCCAACTCTAATCACTTCTTTTTCGCTTTGAATAGCACTAAAATTAGCATTAGAATTAACTGAAATAATTCCAATCGCGCCAATTAATAAAAAACAAATTACTACAATTACAATGATTGACAAAGTTTTCATTTTTGCTCACCTAAATAATGCCCTAAGAAGTAGTATTTAGGGACTTGTCGTAATATTATTACGACAAAAGAAAATAATATATACTCTAAATGCCCAAAGATAAGTAAATGGATCTTAAATATGTCCTTGAAGAATTCGGTCTTGATAACAAGGAATCAGAACTTTACTTAATAATGCTAAAGTCAGGCCATGCCACTGTGGCAGAACTTTCAAAAAAAACTAATATACTTAGGCAAACTGTTTATGATGTTTTAGACAAAATGATTTCCAAAGGAATTGTTGGGCACTCAATAAGCGACAAAACTAAAGTATTCTATGCAATTGATCCAAAAGTACTCCTTCAAATGATCGAGAATAAGAAAAAGCTTTTCCTTGAAGCGATGCCTGAATTTAACGAACTTGCACTTAGAAGTAAAGAAATGCAAAATGTCAAAACCTTTGTTGGATACAAAGGACTCAAAAGTATTTGGGATGATATGCTTGTAGTTGGTAAAGACACTTATTTCATAATTGATTATGATGATTTTGGAAAGCTATTCAAAGAACTTTTTATTCAAAACTTTATTGCTAAGCGAATAGAAAAAGGTTTTTGGCATCATGTTATTTTCACTTCCAAAGCAACTCCCCAAGTTTATGAGAAAAGCGAACCGGAAAGACTTCGGGATGTTAGATATTTGACAAGTTTGAAGGGGTTTAAAGCAACTATTTTCTTCTATGGTGAAAAAATGGGTTTCTTTACTACGGGAGAAGTCCCAACCGCAATTTTAATTGAAAACAAAGAAGCAGTGGCTTCAATTAAAACAATATTCAAGCTACTCTGGGAACAAAGTTCGAAAGCATAATTCTTAGAAAGCCCTAATTAATTCAAAGTAACAAAATTTCCATCTTTTACTGTTTTTAGAGTATATTTTGGATAATATCCAACTCCGCGTTCGTCAATATTCAAAATACCGTTTGCCCCAGCGTAATTTTTAATTGTGGAGATTTTTGTCAACACACAATCTGAATCTTTAGAACAAAATTTTATGGCAGAATATAAAATATTAAATGAGTCGAATGCATTTGCACTGTAAATATCTTTTACCACACCATATTTTTTCATATAATTTGCTGAATATTCATTAACTGAGTTCGGCATTGAACTATCAGCAGGAGTTGGGTAAACTACCCCCTCAGCTAAATCTGGAACTGAAGCTAATACTTGCGGAGTTTCAAAAGCATTTATTCCGTACCGATCAATCTTGTTGAGTCCAAGTACTTCCATTTGAGTGAGTGCGTTAATTAAACTAGCTCCATGAGTTGCTAAAAGTATTGAATCTGGATTAGCCGATTTAATTTTAGTTAACTGAATCTTTGCATCGGTTGAATCTATATTAGTAAGTTCTTCAGCAACTACCTCGCCCCCAAGTTCGGTGAAATACTTTTTGAAGTAAAAGTAGTTTTCATACCCATAATCGCCTTTTATGTAAAGAATAGCTATTTTTCTATCCCATTTAGAGTAAGCATATTGTGCAAGTTGTTTCATTACATATTGTATCTCTGGCAAATAAGCAAAATGATATTTCCCCATATTCGCAATTTTATTATTTGGTTGTCCCGCAGTTAGTGATATTACTTTATTTTCTTCAAAGAGTTTTTCAGTTGGGATTACTGATTCGTTACAAAGTGGGCCAATAACATATTTTACACCGTCAACAAAAATCAATTTCTGAACTGCACTAATAGCAGAAATTGATTCGCATTTATCATCTTCCCAAATGATTTCAAGACTTGATTTTTCTTCAGATGTTAATTTATCAACTGCTAATTCAACTCCGTTTCGTATAAACTGACCAAACCAAGCAGAATTTCCTGAAAATGGGGCCACTACCCCGATTTTGATTTTTTCATTTTGTAATCCAAATTTAGCATTTGGGGAAGTTTGTGTAAAAAACACTAAAACCCCAAAAATAACTAATAATATTATGGCCCCCAAAATAACTCCTGATTTTTTCATTTAACATCACTAGTATCTCTCCTTCCTGCCAAAAGTTAAATATTAACTCCCCCATTAGAGGGTATAGTTATAAGGTTTTTGAATCACGGTATGAATATGAGTGTTGAAACAACAAAGCTCTTAGAAGATATTGGATTAACTAATTCTGAAGCAAAGGTTTACATTGCTTTACTTGACCTTGGAGAAACTACTGTTGGACCAGTTGCAAAGAAAGCGGAAGTGGCTTATTCAAAAATACATTTGCTTTTAGAGAAACTTATTGAAAAAGGACTTGTAAGCTATATTGTGAAAGATAAGACAAAACATTTTTTCGCTGCAAGTCCAAAAAAAATTCTTGAGTATTTAGAAAAGAAACGAACTGATTTTGAAAAACAAGCACTAAAGACTAAGTCTTTAATCACTGAACTTGAAAAGAAAGTAAAAATTCCTTTGGATAATGAACGAATTGAACTTTATGAGGGGGTTGAAGGGTTAAGCACTATTTACAATGAGGGGCTTGACACAATTGATGAAAAAAAAGAAACGGTTGTTCTTGGTGCTGGGGGCGGTGGAGCATTAACTAATGACCAAGTAAATTTATTCCTCAAAAAAGTGAATCAAAAAAGACTTAAGAAAAAGATTAATTATAGACTTATTTATAATGAAACTTTGAGAAATGATCCTGAAATAATAAAATGGACAAAAATGCCATACACAAAAGTCAAATTTTTGATGAATGATACTCCAGGCAGTGTTAATGTTAGGGGAGATAGAACAATGATTATTTACTGGCACAAAGATATGCCAAAAGTGTTTTTTATTAAAAGTCAGCCTGTTGCCAATTCATTCAGACAATACTTTGAAGTTATTTGGAATGTTGCTAAAGAATAAATCCAAAAATTACTCCAGCTTTATTTTCCCCATCAACCCTTTTGGTCTTAGTAATAGAATTGCTAATAGCAATAACGCGTAAATTATCTGGCGTGCTGGTCCAACTACACTTGATGGGAAGCCCATGAATCTAAGTGGTTCTGGTAGAAGAACTATAATTATTGTCGCAATTATTGTGCCTTCAAGTGAAGCAAGTCCACCAATTATTACTATTGCTAGTAGTGGAATTAGTTGCAAGAAAGTGAATGAACTTGGATCAATAAAAGTAATGTAATGTGCGTAAAGGGAACCCGCAATTCCTGCGAAGAATGCTGCTGTTGCGAGTGATACTGATTTTAGTTTGAATGAGTCTTTCCCCATTACTTTTGCAGCTAGTTCATCATCCCTAATTGCACCAAGGGCTCTTCCAAATGGGGACTTTACTATTCTTAGTATTACTAAGTAAGAAACTGTAGCAATTGCAAGTGTTAAAATCAAAAACAATAAATTATCTGAAAATACTACCCCGAATATATCGGGTTTTGGAATTCCAGGTAAACCTAGTGGTCCGCGTGTTAATTCAACCCAATTTAGAGTTATTGCATATATTACAAATGAGAATCCCAGTGTTGCTAGTGCTAAGTAATCTCCTTTGAGTTTGTGCGTCGGTATTGCTAAAATAAAACCAAATATTGCAGCAAGAACTCCTGCCAGTATTATTGCAATAATGAATGGCCATCCATTTAGAACTAGTAGTGCTGATACATATGCACCTATTGCAAAGAACGCAATGTGCCCTAAGTTAAATGCCCCTGTAAAACCAATGCTTAGCTGAAGAGAAATTGAAAGTATTATGTAAATCCCAATCAAAATTAATAAATGAATAAAATATGCTTCAATCATAAATATCACAAAATATTTTTAAAAAATTATATAACCTAATTATTACTTTATTCACTTCAAATCTCTATCCCCTTGTTTTTTTATCCCAAGTATCCCTTGTGGCCTAAATAATAAGAATACAAATAGGATTACAAATGCGATTGCATCTTTATAACCTGAGGGCAAGAACCATACTCCGAAGTTTTCTGCGATCCCCAAAAAGAATGCCCCTAATATTGCGCCCGGCACTGAACCTACTCCGCCTATTACTGCGCCTGTAAAACCTTTAATCATTAGATTTGTCCCCATCATTGGTTCGAGGTTTTGTTCTAAACCAACTAATATTCCCGCAACCCCCGCAATTAGTGATCCTATTACAAAGCTCCAAGCAAAGATTTTTTTTGCTGAGATTCCCACAATTTCAGCAGCGTCTTTATTATCCGACACCGCACGCATTGCTTTTCCAATTTTGGTGTGTTTCATAAAGAAATTAAGCAAACCAAGCAAAACTACTGCAACAATAATAATTAAAACCTGCAATGGAGTAATAATTGCCCCAAAGAATTCCAATCCCTTTTCAACTTTAATCAAATCAATAGATTTTACATCTGCGCCAAAAAACAACAAAATCAGCGATTCAATGAGAATGAGTAATGCAACACTTGCAACAAGCTGAATTAGCGCCGAAGCCTTTTGCTGCCGAAGCCTACTGTATACAAAAAAATTCATCGCATATCCGAGTAACGCGCCCAACCCCAAAGAAATTAGCACTGACACCCAAAGCTCTACATGCCACAATGAAAAGATGGCATAAAACATATATGCGGAAAAAGCAACTGTGGCGCCGTGTGCGAAGTGAACAAATTTATTTGTAGAATAAATTAGCGAGAACCCAGCCGCTACAAGCGAATAAATTGCACCCGCAATAAAACCATTAATCAACAGTTGTAAAAACAATGACACGCAATCACACAATAAAATATGCTGGATGAGATTAATAAAGTTTTGATAAGGCTGCTTAAAATTTTCAATCTTCTGATTTTATCTGCCCGTTTTCAAAGACAACCGGATAAAGGTTCATGCTGATATGTCGGCTGTTAATCTGGTAAGTGCCGTTAATACCTGAGAAACTTCTCAAGTTTTGAAATGCCTGTACAAAGGAATGGGGGTCGCTATTTTTTTCCAGAACTGCTTTAATGGAGTAAAGGTTATCGTAGCCGATTGAAGCATAACCTGCCGCAGTAATTTGTGGGAACTTATTGGCAAAGAGAGACTGTTCTGTTGAGCCTGGAACTGATACAGCTGACGCATTGAGGCGCACCCCTTCAAATGTATTTTTATCGGAATAAATTAAGCCGCCAAAAACTGGGATGAGGTTAGTAAATATCGGGGGTTTGGGCCCAAATAGCTTTGCTTCTTTTATTATAGGAGTAGCATTTATTGCCGCGACATAAAGTGCATCAGGTTTTTTGGCAATAATTTTAGCTAAAGGTGTCTGAAAATCATTTGCAACTCCATCAAAAGCTTCATTGCCAACTATTTCAATTCCTGCGGTTTTTGCTTCGCTAACCAATGCATCTGCGCTTGCTTTTCCATATTCAGTGTTAAGAAAAATAATCCCTACACTTTTAACGCCATTCTTTTTCATACCTTCTATTGATGACTTGGCGTCATCAACTGCGGTGGGAAAGAAAGAAACCGAATTTTGGTTTGTTGGCAAAACATCGGCAAATACAACTGAAACAAAAATTGGAATGCTGATGTCCTTTGCAATATGGGCAATTGCAACTGTTGGGGACGACATTGTTGAAATTATCAAGTCGGGGTTTCTTACTACTAGTGATTGAAAAGAAGTTACGCCTACGGAAGCGAGGTTCTGGTTATCTTCAATTATTAAATCAATATTCTTACCATTAACTCCCCCTTTGGAGTTAATTTCATTTTGGGCTTGAGTTAAACCCGCAACATACCCTTCGCCAATGAATGAACCGGAGCCGGTTAATGCTGCCAAAACACCTATTTTATATGTATTTTCATGGGAAACTGGCTGGCTAAATAAAACTACTGCAATAACAGCAATAATCACTATTATGGAAATGATTATGCCCGGCAAAATCATTTTATTCATATAGTTCCGATTATTGAAACAATTTTTAAATCGCACGAGGCTGTACAATTAAGGCTTTGCTTGTTGCCACATTATTTCAAAGTAGTTTGTCATTGCTTGGGCGAGGAATTTGTCGCGGACGATAAATGCAACAGGTTTTTCAAGCACTATTCCAATCATTATTGCGTTTGGAAAAACATCAATCCAATTTGGAGCACTCATTTTTTCTGGGAGGTATTTTACAAAAGTGTTCTTCATTTTTTTTCTTATTTGACCGTATTTTTTTGCGTCGGCATTGTACAATATTTTCATAACAATATTTTTGCCATTCCTTTTTTTATGAAAGTTAAGCAGCCATTTTTCCCATTTTTCATTAGCTATTGTGGGCGCACCAAGAACAAGCAGAGTTTCCCCAGTTTTCATTTCATTTAGAAGCTCTTCGCGTATGACTCGTAAACCGTTATAACCTTCATAAATCTCAGCAAGTCTTTTTTTTATGCCGCTATTACGTTGTGCCACAAATTGGGGAAGTAATTTAATTGCTTCTTCTTTGGTTATTTTAAGATCTTCTTCTTTTTTGTCAATATATTCAATTATTGTTTTTGGATTGTGTGTAAAAAAGTGCTTTGCCCCATCTTTTGATATGTATCCAACTAATCCTTTGTCAATTAATTTTTCAAGAATATCATATATTTTTGATTTAGATACCATACTATCGTTTGTTATTGGACCAACTGTTGATTCCCCCAAGCGGTTTAGCGCAGCATAGACTTTTGCTTCGCCTTTTGTAAGCCCTACTTTTTCTAAGAATTCTTCACTCATTGATAACTTGGGCAAAAACTTCTTTATTAAAGTATCCCCCTAAGGGGGAGACTTTTATTATAACTTGCTGGCAAAGAGAGTTGTTAAAGAGGGAAGTTAAATGGGGAATAATAAATATTTTATAACTGCGGCTATTGGGGTAATTTTGCTTGTAACGGTTTTTGGGTTATTATTTTTAAATGCCCCAATAGAAAACAAAAATATAACTATTGGAGCACTATTT
>JBAXCL010000002.1:0-27720 GCA_037141515.1 archaeon | reverse complement strand
CAAATAAATATGAACGAAGTAGATTATAGCGGTTGGTGTAGAACCGAAGAAAATTTAAAATTGATAAAAACAGACCCAAAGTACCGCAGAAAAATACATTGGCAAAGGTTTATAAAGGCAATAAAATACAAGAAGTGGTATCACTTTTCTTGGTGGAATATAAAAGGTTTGCTATTTAATGAAACGAAACAATTTTAACAATAAAGACAAAACCCCATTTATTCACTAAACAAATAACTAAAAACAAATAAATATGAAACAAAAATTAAAATCAATTCTAAATTTCTTTACAAAGTGGTTTAAGCAGTACGAAATAAGTTGGCTAGACGACAGTCCATTAGTGCTTCAATACGAAAACAAAACCAACGAAGACAAAACCGCTATAATTTTCGGTTTTAATGAATTTGCTAACGACGAAGATTGCTATGGAAACAAAGGCATAGAAGTTAAAAACTTACAAGTCGGAGTTGATAACCCAAAAGGGTATGCGAGAGCATTTTACCAATCAGCGAATAAGCCATTTGATATTGGAAAAATGAGAGTTATGTCGCCTATTCTTTTGGAGAAATATAAAAATTTAGTGTTTACTAGAAAAAAATGCGACGCTAACGGTATGGAGTACACAGTACCTTACAGAATGTTGAATTATTACGATAAGGCACAAGTTCGGCAAGATATTATTGATATGAACTTTATGTTGCACGGTCGCAAAATTAGTATTGACGCAAGTGCTTACATTGAATTTAAGTTACTTGCAAACACTACGTTGGTTTTACTTATTTTTCCTAAAAAATCGCTGACGTGCGGGTATTTTGGAATAAACAGAAACTTGAAAATGCACGACAAATCAGTAGTCAATGAGGTTGAGAATATTAAAGGAAGTAAGAAGAATTTTGCCATTAGACGAGAAAAACCGAAATCTACCCAAAATGTAAAGGAGGTGGCGTATGGAAAGTAGCGTATGGGGTTTAATTATATTCATAGGAATTTCCCTATGTGCCATAGTTACATTTTCGATTATAGGTTATTTTGAACAAAAGAGAAGGATAAAGGCAATAAGAGAAACGGCTCATATTATTTTGAATTGTTACCGAGCATATATCCAACAACATCACCCAAAAGAGTGGACGCCGTGAATTACTGAAAGAAAAATGATAGCGCAAACTAAAATAATGTTAAAAAAAAGACTAAAAAAGAGGACAGACGTATTATGAAAAAACACGAATACATAGGAAATTATCTATTTAAAAAATTGAAAGATTGTAAACTTCCTTATGGAATGGAATATCTATCTTTGGTTGCAGATTTAGAAGATAAAGCTAATCAACTTTGGAAAAAACGTAAATTAAAAAAGATTAAATAATGAGGCTGACGATAGAAACAACAAATTGTACCGATTGCGTGTTTAATACGCCCGATAGAGATAGTGCGCCTTATTGCAAGTTAGACAAAAGACATAGAGAATTACCGTGTGTTGACGACACTTGGTATTTTGTGTCAAGCGAGATACCTGAGTGGTGTCCAATACTTAATGAGGGCGAGATTTTAATTAAATTCGGGTAATGTTAAAAAAAAGAACATCAAAGTACGGGGTGTCTAAAAAAGAGGACAGAACGTATAATGGTAAGGTGTATGACAGCAATAGCAACGTAAACGGGTATAAGTAAGTAGTAAATAAGTATGAACAATTAAAACCAAAAAAATGAATGTAAAAAAAGTATTAGTGACACCTTCTTATGCGAAGGAACTATTAGAGAGTAACACAAAAAACAGAAAGGTAAGCGACGCTAAAGTCTTACAGTATGCAAATGACATTTTGAACGGAAAATGGAAAGAGGACACTTGGGAGTTGGTTAAAATTTCAAAGACAAATGTAATTATGGACGGTCAGCATAGGTTGTTAGCAATTATTAAAGCGAACAAGCCACTTTACCTTCAAATTGTAACTGACTTGGAAGATAGTGTGTTTGACGTTTTGGACACAGGCAAATCAAGAAGTGCAGTAGATTGTTTTAAAATCGAGGGCGTTAAAAACGACAACCTTATCCCGTCAACGATTATCAGATACAAGTCTTTGTCGAAAGGCAGAGTTAATGCGGACGGAAGAGGAAACAGTTATACAAACGCACAGTTATTGGCTTTATACAACGAGAAGCCTAACTTTTGGCAAAACGTAGCAAAGAAATCAAAGTATTGGTATTCACATATCGGAAAAATAATTCCACCGTCTTACATTGGTGGCTTTTATGCCTTGTTTTGCGATATTAGTAATCAGCAAACTGCGGACGATTTTATGAACCAATTATCAACAGGAAACGATATTAAAAACAATGCAATAACTTTAATGAGGACTAAACTTATGAATGACAGAATGTCTATCAAAAAAATGCCGACAGATTTGAAAGGTGCTTTAATGATTAAGACTTGGAATTTCTTTCGTACAAAACAAAATCCAAAATTGTTAAAGTGGGACGGTGAAAAAGAGGAATTTCCAAAAGCAATTTAATTTATGAAACCAAACGAACACTTGTTTCGTTGCCTAGATATTATTAAGGCTGACAAAACCCTTTCGGAAGATACGCTTATCATTATGTTTGTAGAATACGCAAGGATAGTGACAGAGGAGAGCAAGTCTTCCGAATGGGTTTCAAAAATAGCAGACACTTGGGGAAAAGGTCTTCCTATGGTTTATATGAACGAGGACAAAAAGATTGTAAAGCATTGGGCGGACGGTAGAATTGAAATCGTTAAAGAAGAGCCAAAATACCTATGCAATAAAGTAAAGTTTGGTAGCGAAAAGGACGCATTGTTTTCATTAAAAAAAATAAAAGAAACTAGCGACAGGGAAATTATACCAATAAGAGCATACCATTGTAAGTGTGGTGCTTGGCACTTAACAAGTAAGCGTGACGTTTTTAAGGACGACAAAAGAGTAGAGCAGTTGGAAGCCGAGATAGAAACACTTAATCTAAAAATAGCCGAACTAGAAAAAACTATTAAAGATAACAACGCAAAAAGCGTACAGACTAAAAAAGGAAACGAAAAGAGTAATGAAAAAATCAGCATAATTAAGGCTCAACTCAAAGTTCAAAAGGAAATGAACAAAAGATTAAGAATAGACAATGGACAACTAATATCAAAATTACATAACAAAAATCAGAATGGATAACGATTGGATTAGTCATAAAGACGTAGATTACAGTAGGGGTGGTTACATAAAAGATATACACGTTGACACTAGGGACTTTAGTTGTTTTGTGCCAATTTCAGAAGATACAGAAGAATACGATTTCTCTGATTTTTCTCTTATACAAAAAATAAAAGAACTAACGCCCGATTATTTTTACACAATAGAAGAGGTTAAGGAACTTATACAGGATTTGTTTGAAAGGTCGGGAGGAGAAGGCACTTGGCGTTGCCTTTCGTTTACAGGAAAGATAACTTGCGGTTGGGAACTTAAATACCTACGCTTTTATAAGACTAGAAATGGATTTGTGTGTTTGTGCAAAGAAAAGAGGTTTAAGAATAAGTGGTATTGGACAAACGAAATCAATAACGACGTATTACAAAAAAGTTAAAAGTTATTAACATTGAAATATTGGATAAATTTAATAGATAAATTTGCGTAAATAAATATATCAGTATGAAAACAAATATAATTTTAAGTAGCACGGACAGGGAACTTTTTGGTTTGACTATAAGACAGAATACAAAAGAGCAGTTTTTAAGCATTACAGACCTACAAAGAGCATACGACAAGGCTAGGTGGGAGTATGGTTGGAACGACAAGCGTATTAACGATATTTTAAGCAGTACTGACACAAAGGAGAGGGTTTACTATTTAGTAAAAGAACGTGATTTGGTAAAAGCGGAAATTTCCGTTTTTATGAAAATGGTTGAAGCAGAAGGACTTACAAAGGTTTTAAAAGGATTGGGGTTATATAAAACAACGGGGCGTGGAACTAACAAAACCGTTATGGCTGACCCGTACATTTGGGTACTTATTGCTATGGAGTTAAATCCAATGTTGTATGCGAAAGTTATTATGTGGCTAACCGACAGTCTTATTTTTGACAGGATAGAAGCGGGTACGGAATATAAGCCAATGAACTCTTCGTTAAAAAGTATGCTAGGAAATCCCGACTATATAAAATATGCAAAAGCGATAAACGTCGCAACTTTTGGTGTTCACCAATCGGGTATGCGAAATCTTGCTTCCTCAAAAGAGTTACGAAAAATAACAGAGATAGAAAAATTTGTAACTAACGCAGTAAATCAAGGTTGGTTAAAATCGGAAGAGCAAGTTCTCAAGGCTATAAAGGATTACAACTAGATATTCGGCACAAACATACAACACCGAAAAAGATATATTTAGGCACAAACATACAACCCCCCAATAAAAGACAGGTAAGGTACGTTTGTTCAAGTGTCAATATCTTTTGTTTTTTTTTCTTGCGTCGTATAAATTTTAATTGTACGTTTGCCTAACTTTTTATGGTGAAAAACGGAGAAAATACAAAGTTATTATTAGCAGTTGGCGTTGGCTTAATATTATCAGATATTATACCTACACCCGCAGACGGCTTGTATTTCAAGTGGCAACAGTCAAATAAAGAAAAACTTAATAAGGGCGAAATTACACCAAAACAGTATTGGACTAGGGACGCACTAGCGTATTACGGTCTTAATCCTATTTGGTGGTCTTTAGTTTTAGGTGCTTCCGTTTATATGGGCAAAAGTTATGAGCAGAAAAAAAATATAATGCTTTCGCTTATTGCTGGAGGAGTTGTTATAGGAGTATTGCTTAAAAACGTAAAAAAGGACGAGAAATTTTACGCAGAACATAAATTTGTAAGTACGAATGGCGAAAACAACAAATAATGGTAAAAAAGGCGGGTTGCTGAAAGGCAAACCTCACTACGACAAGAACGGTAAATCGCTTGGCGGTATAAAGGCTATTGTTACAGACACAAATCAAATTGTGGAGTTGGAAGGCGGTGAAGTTATTATAAATAAAGAAGCAAGTAAAAAGCATTGGAAGGAACTTTCCCGTATTAATCAAAGTGCGGGTGACGGAGTGCCTATTTTACCTCCCGACGAAGTTTTGGCTGACGCTGACGAATACAAAGAAGGTGGAAACCTTATCCAATTCAATCCAAACAAAATGCCCTCAAAATGGGTACATTCCTACGCTAAAAAAATCAAAGAAAACTATCCCGCTATTTGGGACTTAGGGGGAAACATTTACGGAAACGAAGCGTACAATAATCTTGAACGTGTTATTAATCGTGGACATTGGCTAGAAAGCGAAGAGTGGTTTTTCGTTAAATGGCAATCATTCAACGCTAGACATAGTGGCGACTTTTTAATTGCGGGTGTAATTGCAAACCTTAAATGGCTTAATGTTGTTGATAAGGGTTGGGATTATATGAAAGATATTATCGAAGCCGAAATCAAGAAGCGTAAGTTGAAGAAAATGAAGACAGGTGGCGAAATTGGAAAATACGACCAACTTATCAAAGACCTTGACAAAAAAGAAGTTAAAATGGGCGTTCACGCAGAACAAGAACATAGCGAAACGTACCAAAAAATATACGACCACGAAATAACTCCCGAAGAAGCACCTTTATATGTAGCAGTTGACCACTTAAAAGAAATGGACGACTATTATACCCGACTAGCACAAATGGAAGGTATGAAGGACGGAGGAAAAATTGCTCAAGTAATGCGTGAGTTCAAAGAAGGCGATTTAAAGTCTTCTAGCGGTGAAAAAGTAATGGATATTAAACAGGCGATAGCGATTGGTTTAAGTGAGCAACGTAGATATGAAGCAAAAAAAGAACTAGGCGGTACTATAACTTGTGGAAAATGTGGACACAGTTGGCATAAAGAAGACAATCACACCACTAAACTAGAAGTTTGTCACCTTTGCGGTACTGACAATAGTAAAAGCAATAATATTGACTATAACAAAGTGGAATTTAATCAAGCAAGTAAAATGGAAAAATCAGAAGTTTTTTATAACCCCAATATTTTTGTAGAAGAAGCCGATTTTATTTTGGGTGGATTTAATACAACGGCACTTAACGGTATAAAAGTTAAAGGTGACAGTTCAATTTTGAACGCCACTAAACTTGAATATATTTTCAAGAAGCGTTTAAAAACTGCACTTGAGTTGTACAAAGAAGAATTAAAATTAAATGTTATTGATAGCGGTAGAGATTACGATAATGAAGTTTTCAACGAAGAGTTCAAGGCAGATATTAGACCGCTTTTAGAAACACAATTAGGTATAAAAACAATAGATTTTAGCATAGATAATTTGGTTTATTTGATTATGTCTGACAGTTCATACAAAACTTGGTCTGCTAGAGTTATTGAAAGGACACAAGCGTTTATGTCAAAAAACAATTTAAAGCCTAGCGATATTGTTTTGGACGCAAACGGTAAGGTTAGCGTTGCTTCCGCAGAGGAACTAACGGAGGATATATCAATAGAAGCAATACTTGAACAGTTAGGGAATATTAACGAACAAAATAGTTTGTAAAATGGAAGATAATAAAGATTTAAAAACTCAATACGACGAAAAACAAGGTGACGGTGTTACAAAAGCGGTGAGAGAAAACCGTAATACAATGCCCTACATTACCGCCTCTAGTTGTACACCTATTGGTGCGGTAGTGCCTACAAAGTTGGCATACGAAACGGTTGAAGCACTTAATAAATTTGTACTTAACAATACAGATACAACAGAGTTTGTTCGTGAGAAATTAGGATACGAGAGTAAGATTTCGGTTTGTGACGCTTTTGCGTCGGAACAGGTTGACGCTATTGCACTTGCTATTGTACAGGCTGAAAGACAAAAAGGGTTTATTCTAGGTGATATGGCGGGTATAGGGAAAGGTCGTGTTGTTGCGGGTGTTCTTCGTTATGCGAAAAAGCAAGGAAAGATACCTGTTTTCGTTAGTATTAAAACAACTCTTTTTACTGATATTTACCGTGACTTTAAAGATATTGGAGGATTTGGCGGTGATGAAATACCTGTCGTATCCGAAAAAAATCTTCCCACTCCGTTGATTATGAACAATGATAGCGACGCAGTTATAAAATACAGAAAAGAAGGAGAAAACGAACTTTCTGTGTTGTTTTCCCCAATGAAGAGAGAGGATTTAAGAAAGATTACAGACAGAGGGGTATTGCCAAAAGGTGTAGATTTAATTATGCTAACATATAGCCAATTAAATGCAAACCTAGAAAAAGAAACACCTAGAACGGCAAACGCAATATCAAAGTTTAAGTTTTTACAAGGTCTTTCTGATAAAATGTTTTTTGTATTGGACGAGAGCCATTGTGGGGCGGGTGACGGAAATTCGGCTAAAAATTTGTTTAATTTAATTTCTTTAGCGAACGGTGTAGTTTTTTCTTCGGCTACATACTCAAAAGAGCCAAAATCAATGATGTTGTATATTCCTAAAACAGATATTGTTGATAGTAATATTAGACCTTCTACAATTGTACAGGCGGTAAAAGAAAGTGGTGAAGCGGTACAGGAATATATTGCTTCTATGCTTGTAAAAAGCGGTCAAATGATAAGGCGTGAACGAACTTTTGACAAATGTAAAATTGAGTACAATTATATAAAAACAAACATAAAAAAATACTACGATTTGTACGACAAAGTAATGTCGCTATACAATGAAATAGAAGTGTTTTCAAAATCGTCCCTTTATAAAGACGCATTAAAAAAGGCAAGAGTTAGGGTTGCAGACGAAGAGGGTTTCGATTTAGTACCCGAAAATGACCCAATGCCTACCGAAGAGGAATTTATCAAGGAGTGGCAACACAGAAACAGGAATAAGTATGTAATGACCTACGACCCAAGTAACCGTGTGAAAAACCGCTTTCAATGGATTGAAAATTTGCTTTTTAGTATTAAGGCAGATTACGTTGCTAACGAAGTTGTAAAGACGCTAACAAGCCTTGAGGACGACAAAGGGAAGCCACTTATGACTGAATACAGATTTGGAGATAGCGTTGAAATGATTAACACCAACTTCAAGCCTGTAATTGGAATTAGAAATACGGCAGAAAGTTCGTTAAAAGATTTGGGTTATAAATTAGGTCAAAAGATTAAGAGAGAGGATAACGATTACGCTAAAACATTAATCAATATAGCAAAAGGACTTACTTCTGCAAAAGCGACTTTTGAGCCTGTTAATAAATCTAAAACTATATTAGAGATTGAAAATTGCGTTTTTAAAAGCGAAGATTTTGAAGATAACGGCGTTGAGTACAATAAAATAATTGCTCAAATGTCAACGGCAACAACTTATGACGAAAAAACGGGTGAGTATTTACCACTTTCGCCTATTGATTATATGATTGACAGAATTGAAAGTACACCTAGACCTAATTGGGATAAGAAGTACACAAGTTCCGAATATTACCGTGTTGAAGAAATTACTAAAAGGTCGCTTTCTGTAAGGAAAGTCAAAGGTGAAGATTATTTTGAGGTTGTTACTCCGCCACAAAAAACAACAATGGACAAAGTTGATAATTTTAACACAGGTAAATCTGACGTTATAATTATAAATACTGCGGGTAGTACAGGATTAAGTTTACACTCTTCTATTTCAGACGAATTTAAAGACAAAAGACCTAGAATTTTATTCCTTCACCAAGTAGAGTTAGACGTTTACACAGAAGTTCAAAAACGTGGACGCATTAACAGAACAGGGCAAGTTAATAACCCCGCTTATACTTATGTTGTAAGTTGTATTCCTTCGGAAGTTCGCAAATTATTAATGCTACGCAGAAAACTTCGTTCACTTGACGCTACTACTACGGGTAACGTAAAACAGTCAGCAAAGGCTTCTCAAATTTTGGACAAAGAAGGCAACGAAATTGAGGATATGACAAACAAGTATGGATACCAAGTTTTATTGGATTTCGTAAACATTCAAGGGAATGAGCAATTCAAGGGGTTAGTTGAGGATAAGTGGTACACGGAAAACTCCTCTCCCGAAGACAAGTTTGATATTTACCTTCGTGAAATTGAGAAACTTCCTTGCGTAGAACAAGAAAAATTCTATAATGGAATGAACTCTATGTACACAAGTTTAATGAACTCATTGAAAGCGAATGACGAGTGGGATTTAGAAACGACTATTGAAGACCTAAAATCTAGCACTATGAATAAAAAAGTGTTATATGAAGGAAGTAGTAAAAACGAGTTCACTAAATCTGTTTATATCGAAGACAAGTTTGTAACGTCAAAAGGTATTCCATATACTAAAGAGCAGTTAAAAGAACGTATGGATTTTTTAGCACAGAAAAAGGATTACACGGACTTTCATAATGAATTAAACGAAGAGTTTGAGGAACACGCTAAAGATAAAATGAAAAAATTGCGTGAAAGTTTTGGGAAACCCGACACTTCTGTTGCAACAACTCAAGAGGAAAAAGACCAAATTGTTGAGGATTTTGAAACAATGGTTAAAGACGCATTACTAAAAGAGCAACAAAAGGACGACTTGGTGAGATACCCTCTTGCTTACTTCAAACCCGATAAAATTCTTTACGTTCCTGTTGATACAGATATGTTAAAAGACGGTGCTTTTGACGATAAAAAAGACAGAAAACGTGCCAACCCTAAAATTGGTAAATTTGTAGGATTTAAAATAAATAATAAGTCTGATAACAAATGGTCGCCAATGAATATCGAGTTGGAGTTCGCTAGTACGTCGAGATTGAAACCGCATATCCGAATTTCTCTCACTAAACAGTACAGAGGTATTATTGATTGGATTATGGACGTTAAGGCACACGAAATATCTCTAATTGAGGTGGCAGAAGTTAAGGCTTGGATTATTAAAAAAACTTCCGAAAGGGATAAAATGAGAGTTTTAACAGGAGAACTTTTTAGAGGTTTTGAAATGGCTCAAAAACTTTGGGGAGAAGATATTAATTACGAAAGAAAAAAGAGATTAATAAAGTATTCAACCTCTGCGGGTACTGTTGAAACAGGTATTAAAATGTGGCTACAACAATGGAAGCCACTTACGGAAATGGCTTCTCCTACTTTTACGGCAATTAACTCTGACGTTTACAAAGACGCTATTAAAACACTAAAAGGTAAACTTTGGTGGTCTAGTAACAATGAATTTATTGAAAAAGAAGGAAGTACATATAAAATGTATTTCTGTACGGGGTATGATATTATTCGTGGCGGAAAAGAAAGAAGCAAACCACAGAAACAATATATTTCACAGTTTACAAAATCGGTTTTAGAGGATTTGCAAAAGGCTATCGGTTCACCTTATTCTGAAAAAAGACTAGGTAGTACATACGACCCTTTTGAAATGTATTCTAAAGGCACGACAGAGGACGTAAATCAAATGAAGTTCTATTACTTTTCTTTAAATGAAGATAAATTATTTGAGTTGCTTGATGTTATTTTTGAAAGATTTAAAATAATGGAAAACCTAAAGGACGCTTCCAAAGGATTTATTTTGGAAAAACAAGTTGACCCTTTAGAAAAAGGCGGTGGCGATATTGTTGGAGAAACTCAAGGTATTTACGATTACTTCTTGACAACAAGATTTGATGAAACGGCAGTTCCTCCAAACTATATCAAGGACAGTTTTAGAACAACTCCCGATAATGATTACGGTATGTTTTCGTTGTACTATCCCGTTAGTGTTGTTGAGGGAGGTATTTATAAAATTGTACCCGCAAACATAACTCAACAACAAGCGGTAAGAAATATACTTAATTCTATTGCTGACGACAATCAAAGACTAGATTATATTAACGGCGTTAAATCAATGAAAGATGATTATATTGGTATCGCTAAAATGACGCAAGAGATTATCGGAATTAACCCAATTTACGCTATCGGATTAGTTACACCTAAATATGCGGGTAAAGTAATTTCTAGCAACATTGACAACCCTGTTATTCCTAGTGCTGACGTTGACGCAGAAAAAGTAGAAGTTCAAGCGGAAGCAATTGAAAAAGTGCCTATTAGTTGGGATACAGTTCAAGACTTTATGATTAAATTCAAATCACTATAAAATAAAAAATATGAAAGATACAGTAAAAGAGTTGCTTGACGAACTAAAGGCGGAAGGGTCTGTACAAGCACAAGCAATACAAAAAGCCGTTAAAGAAGAAATGGCAAACATAAAAATAACAGAAGAAAATTTAGACAACAATTTAAAAAATCTAATTATGGCAAAAGTTGAAATCGTGGGCGGTAGTAGTTCTGTGCCCGTAGTAAAAACAAAAGGAGTACCTTCGGGAAGCAAAAGTGAAGACAAGAAAGTGATTATTAACAACTTGTTTAAAAAAGTTGTTGACGACTTGTTGTTGAAGAACAATGTTTATCTTTATGGTAAAGCGGGTACAGGAAAGACCTACCTAGCCGAACAATTAGCCGAAGTTTTGTGTGACAAGACAGGTCAGTACCAAAAAGGTAGCAAAGATTGGTTTTATACAATCAATTGCTCACAATGGACTTCTCCAATGCAAATCATTGGTGGATTTTCTATAAAAGGTTACGAAGCGGGGCAGTTGGAAAACGCTTGGCGTTACGGCGGTATTTTGATTTTGGACGAGTTGCCAAAACTAGACCCAAATACTGCGGGTTTATTGAATGACGCTTTGGCAAAATCGGGAAGTAAAGATGCTGAAATCGTTAACGGTAAAGGGGAAAAAATTAAGAAACACCCCGATTTTATGGTTATTGGAACGGGTAATACAGATATGAAGTCTGTGTCAGTAAACTTTTCGGGTAACAACCGTCAAGATTACTCATTAGTTGACCGTTTTAGTGGCTCAATGTACAAATTAGACGTTGACGAAACATTAGAAAGAAGTCTTGTTCACTCTGTTGTTTACAGTATAGGTGCGGGTATTCGCCTTCAACTTCCAAATGAAAGCACAGAAGCGATTACTCTTCGTTCTATGTTGAACTTTAATCGTGTTTATCAGTTGGAAATGTTACGTTCTATTGAAAGTCCTATTGCCTTTTATCCTATCGGAACAACACCAAAAGAAATCGAAGACGGCACTTGGAAAGGTGGCAAAAGGCTTAAAGATAGTGTTGATACTTGGATTGATAGTTTAGGAGAAGATAGAGCAAAAAATATGCGTAAAGACGCTAGATTTAAGTCAGTTCTTAATCCTAGTGTTGATTTAACCATTGACGAAATACTTGAACAAGCAAGTATGCAGTTAAATACAAAGTTTATTGAAGAATATCAAAAATTAACAGGGTTTAATCCCGAAACAGGCAAAAACAGTAAGGGAGTTAGTTGGGACAAATAGTGTCTTTGTGAATTATTAACCTAAAAGCACACTAAAAATGCCATATAAAGTAAGCATAAAACAGTACAAAGGAATTTGGAGTTACTGTTCTGCATTTGATAAAATAGTTCAAGATTGTATTGCCGATACGGTAAGACCGCAATATGCCCGTGCCTTATTAAGTTACAGGCAACAAATTGAAAGAGAGTTAGCAAATCAGTCAACCGCTTCGGCTTCCGCAATAAGACAATTACAAGATTGGTATGGATTTCCTATACCTAGTGGTTTTGCTGACGCTATGGATAGGCGTACATTTCAAAATATGACGTTGTATAACAACAAGTATGAAGAATTGAAAGATTATTTTCAATTATTGGAAAAGATTTCAACAGGCATAATCCCTAAAGACGTTATTAAGCCTAATGATAAAAATTTAGGAATATTTAGTCTTGAGAGAGCATTAATGTCGCCCGAAAAAATATTGGGACTTTGGAGTGTAAAGCATAAAAAATTCTTTTATTTAGGAGAAGGAGATATTGTGCTAGATAAAAATGGAGAGAGTAAAAAGGTTAAGATTAAAATTTTTGAAGACGAACAAGATTTAGTTCTTTTTAAACTAAAAGAAGACAATTCTGACGCTTACTTAACGCAAATCCGAGAAGATATAACCTTTAGTTCAAAAGGTTTGGCACAAAGCGGTGACGCACAATGGGGTAGTGGCAATAAAAAATCGTTTCTATATAAAGAAAAGCACCCAAGACCGAATAACAATGTGAGGTTGTTTGTAATAATTGGCGGAAACGCTAATAAGACAGAACTTTATTGGGCGGGTATTACTGCAATTATGACTGCTAAATTCTTAATGACTAAAGGGTATGCGATAAGGATTACTGCCGTTATAATAACTTCAAGTACTTCTGATAGAAACAATATGCAAATAAACCCAAACAGACCGTTTAATTTTAACGGCGTTAGGTCTGACGGTTATAGAGTTAGTTTAATGGACGTAAAAAGTTACGAAGAGGAATGTGACGTTCTAGGTCTTTTATATCCTTTAGCAGACGCTTCGTTTTTTAGGGTTAGGACGTTTGATTACTTTATGGCTGAACAATGGTTTTATCAAGACGATTTAGACGGCGGACTTTATTACAGTCCAAAATTTCAAGACGCTTCTGCGGTTATTGAAGAGGAGATAAAAAAAAGAAATATTGTTCAAGAAAAAGATACTCTTTACTACTTTTTAGGGGGCGACAATGTTACTTCGTTAGACGGTGCTAAAACAAATCTTGCTTATATTATTTGTGACGCAGAGAAAAGAAATGCCGAGTTATTATCTAAAATTAGCGGTGGAAGTCAAACGGAATTTGATAGAAACACTAAAGTAGGTGATATTGATTGCGACAATATATTACAACAATTAAATATTAACCCTTAAACAAATCAGTATGGAATTAAAAGAAGAAGTAAAAGACGCTATCATTAACTACATTCAGAAAAAGAATATTAACGAGATTATTGAGCCGATGCCAAATAGGGGGTATAGTTACTCCGAAATGCGTTACGAAATTGCTTATAATGAAAGTTCACCAAATTACATTTTTGTAGTTAGCGAGAAATATACTTTTCATAATGGCTCAATTTCCGATAAGCGTTGGGGAATTTATGCTTTTGATAAAGAAACGGGTAATTTAATAAAAGATTTTGAAGAGAAGGGCGGTTGTTATGTCGGCTTTTTTAATGATTTAAAATTTATAGAGAAAATACTATGATAATAACGATAGACGACCTAGCCAATAGTAAATCTAGTGACATTTTATCTTTTTTACCGATAGATAAAATGAAATACCTTACAGGTAATAACTTTTATGTATTTTACTATTGGTATGACGACAAAACGAGTTCAATTACGGAGATTATAGGTGGCGAAATAGTTTCTGAAATAACTTTAAACCTAAACAAAAAAAGACCTGTTCGTGGAGGTTTACCTTATGATATTGGCTTTTTTCAAAACCCGTTAGACACTCAAAATATATTGTTTTATCAGTTCTTAAAATATTATTTTGTAACAAATGTCTTTACTGAAAAGGAAAAACACCAACAGATTTTGACGCAGTTTTTCGCTTCTTGCAGAGTTCACGATATTGAGAATATTGAGAGTAAGCAAAAAAACACAATCTACGAAAACTCTTTTGATATTTATTCTAGGGACAATTTTGTTAGTGCGGTTAATAGATTTGTACAAGGTAGGCAACAAGTAAAAGACGACATTATTGGGTTGGCTGATTGTATTGATACATATTCCAAAAGAACAAAATTGAAATCTTTTTACGGTGACACTTTGAAAAAGGTTGTTATGGCGGTTAAGATACCTAATGGTGGTTTAATACCCGAAAAGAGAGGTACTTTGAGATACCTCTATTATGGAGAAAATTCCGCTATGGTTTCGGGTGATAAAATGTTAGAAGAAGCAAAAAAAATGCTTCGCAACGGATTTACTTATTCGGAAATATTCACAAAAACAAATTGGTTTTTTAACGACAACGATAAAAAGTGGAGAAGTCGCTTAAAAGGAGATAAAGAGGTTGACGTGCCTAAACTTCCTTTAAACAGTATGTTTGTTACAGAAGGTAGTACATTTAAGTCGAAGCAAGACGAGATTTATGATTTAATGAACGCACCCGACCTAGATAGTTCTCTTCCTCAAATCGAAGCGTATATTCGTGACGGGTGGGACGTTACTCTAGGTCAAGTTTTACCTCATAACGAGTTGTATAAGCACTACCCGAAACTTTATTCTCTTCCAATATTTTACGCCAATAACACAAAGAATTTCGGAGAAGACAATGATTATGCGTTCTTTTTCAGTCCAAAGGGGTATTTATTCATTTATGGTAACGAGAAAAACTTTGATTTTAAAACTGTTTTATTGCACGAAGTTCAACACGCTATTCAAGAAGAAGAGGGGTTTGGTCAAGGCGGAGATTTGAATGTTGCAAAAATGATACAGGCATTTGGAGGAGAGGGAGTGAAAGAGTTTTTTTATGTTACTAAAAAACTAGAAGAAACATACTCAAAAGAAGCAAACCACGACGGCAGTTATTCATACGAGAGGTATTTAAAATATTACAACAGAATTAGGTTAGGGAATGGTGTTGCTAAAACCGAAGAGCAATATTATTCAAGTGCTAGAGATATGGTATTTGAAATGCTAAACTCTTACCTAAATGCCAACGATAGTAAGAAAAAAGATTTAGAGGAATTTTTGGGCAAAAAGTTTTGTGAAAACATAGCAGTTCTTATTAAATTTTATCAAGACGGCAGAAAGGTTGTATTGAAATTAAGAGGAGAGGGTTTGTCGGAACAACAAATGCACTCTGTATTTATGAAAAATTATATGTTATTAGCGGGAGAGATTGAGAGCCGTGACGTTCAACATATTTCACAATTGGAGGACGACATTTTAGGTTACGCTTTGCCGTTGACTAGCGAAAGTATAGAAACAAAAAAAGTAACCGCAATATACAAGGATTTGTTAATTGACGAGATATTGCCGAACAGGATTTACGGGGCGGTCGAAAATGTTGAAGACGGCGGATATATAGTACACCTTTACGAAAGTGTTTCGGCAATACCTTTAATTCACGAATTAGGGCACATTGTTGGTGATTATATTGGAAGAAATGAAATAGACGTTGCTATCGCAAACAATTTCGATAAAAGTAAAATTGAAAGCGTTGGCGGTACAAGTGAAGTTTTTTGTCATTTATTTAAAAACTACCTTTCTAAACAACCTTTGTCGCCTAGAATTTTAGGAGAATTATCTGATAATCCTCAATTCACAGAGAAAGAGGATATTTTTAAAGATTTGTTAGACCAAATGTTTTACCCTAAAGAAGAAGAAAAACAAGAGGAATACCAAAAAATGATTTACTACCTAACAAAATTAGAAGACGATTTTATCGAAACCTCAACAGAACAAGAAATTCCGAAAGCACAAACAGAGATAGAGGGATACGACGTTGGCGAAATTGTTTATCTTCCTAACACACCGCAAAACGACAATTACGGTGAAATCGTTGGTATTAAAAACGGCGTTGCTGAATTAGAGGTTTTGGATAGCGGAGGTATGAAAAGAATACACCTAACGCTAGACGAATTGGTTAAAATTGAAAATCCTCACGCAGAGGGTTACGAGTTCTTTTATGAAGGAAGCGTTGTTCTAGGAAAATACCTAACAGGCGGAGTTGCTGAAAAAATACTTGCTAAAAATGTAGGTAGCGTTGTGTATGTTGCACAGTTGAGGAGAGATATATTGAAAGGGGTTAAACCGTTAAGTTTTAAATCAGACGCAATATTCTTACTTACTTCAAACAGAAACGAGATTGTGTTCACTTACGCCAACAACCCAACAGTTGTTATGACCTTAAAAGTTGATAACATTTCGGATATTAAAATACCAACAAAATCGGATAGCGAATTAGTATTGACTAAAGAAGAAGTGGAAGAGCCTATCGAAATTCCAAAGGAAGTGCCACAAGAAGCGGAAGTGCCACAAGAAGCGGAAGAAGAGGAAAATGAACAACCGAAATATGGACGCAGAATGGAGTTTTACGCATTATTCGGGGTAAATTTTATGACTAAAAATAGCGTATCGGCTATCAACAAATTAAGTGATTATTACACGCAAGACTTTAAGTTTGAAGCGAAAAGATTACAACAGGAGTGGGAAGCGGAAAATACGTCAGAAACTTACGAAGTAGAGCAAAAAGAGTTACATAAGTTGGAAGCGGAAATTTATGCAAAATCCAAAATAACCGAACGAGCAATTGAATTAAAAATGAAAGGCGTTGAGCCTGTAACAAAATAAAGGATATGGCAGACATTAATGAAGAAATAGAAGAAATAGAGTTCACCAAAGACGATAACGGTGCTAATGGTGACGTACCTCAAGGTCAACCGAAAGTAGAAGGACAGGGAAACGTAAAAGGCGAAGGAGAAGGTGAAGGTGAAGGAGAAGGAGAAGGAGAAGGAGAAGGAGAAGGCGAAGGAGAAGGAGAAGGTGAAGGCAAAGGTGAAGGCAAAGGTGAAGACCCTCTAATTGGCAAAGAGGTGATGTTAGTTTACGTTGCCGAAGCGGGACAAATGTGGACTGTCGAGCAGAAATTAGACGATTGGATTGTGACTGATGAAATGTACAAGACAAACGAAATAACATTTAAAGAAAGAGAGGTTAAAGTTGGAGATATACTTCCTTACTATTCTTTGAAAAATGGAGATAAATATACCGCTTTACATAGAATAGATTTTGCAATAGTTGGTGACGAAGTTGCTTACTATAATTTTAGTTCAAATTGGAAAGTTGCAGAAGTTGACGGAATGAATATAGATAAAGGAGAACTTTATTTAAAAGGCGAAAACGTAAAGGCTTCTGACGTTATGAAATCAATACCAAAACAGAATGAAGACGAGAACGAAGGTGAAAATTACGATTGTGTAATTATTGAAGGTATCTTTAAAAACACTTTTGGTAACGATACGGGAGAAAAAAATGAATATGATAGGCACTTAATCCGTTTAGAAGATTTAGGTGCGGTAGAAGATTTCCCTAGAAATTATTTTGCTAAAGTGGAAGATACTGTTATTATTAAAGGTTTTGACAACCCCGAAAATCAAAAAGGTGTTGTTGTAGCTTTTTTACAGGATAAGAGAGAGAGTGGCGAAATGGATAATCTTGCAAAGATTAGAGTTGGCGAAAAGGTTATACAATATAGTGTTAGAAATATTTTGGGGGTTGTTTTAGGGGACGAAAAAGAACAAGAAGACGTAACTGTTTTTAGTTCAATTTCCGTTGAAATAATTGATGAAATTATGAACGAGTTTTCTAAAAAAGACACGCTTCCTAATAAAGAAAATTTTTATTACTGTCATTTGTCGCCGTCTTTATCTAAAACACTTGATTTGTGTCGTCAAGCGAACGGTATGAAGCAAGACGAAATATTGCGAAATTTTGAAACAGACCTAGTAACAATGGTTGATTTTGACAAACAGGTTGCTAAATCATTATTGCGGTACATTAATACCAACAATAATTTATTTGACCCTTATTACGCATACGGAACTTTGCTTTACGATACCTTTAAAAGTATTGGTGCTTATGGTTTTAACTCGATAGTAGTAAAAAATTTAGAGTGGGATAAGAACTCATTTGTAAGCATTAGCCGAATAGGAGAAAAGTTAACTGTTTACTGTAAAATTAAAAATTGTAACTTTATACAAGAAATTCTGTTTGGTAGTCGGAAAAATATAACTAAATTTGCAACGTGGCAAGAAGCGAAAGGAAGTGCCGACGTTTTAAATGAACTCTATGAGTTTCTTGGTTATTTGATTTTGGCTGAAAGGAAAGAGCAGAAAGGGGATAAGGCGATTGAGTACGCCGATTTTAATAGTGAGATTGCTAATATATATATAAACCAATTAAAAGCGTTAGAAAATGCGATATGATTATAAAACACAAGAATTGATTGATAAGGGAGTTAACTTCAATTCTATCTACCCCGAAAAACAGGAGGTAGTAAAACAAATGACAGGAGTTGACTTTAACTTTGCACAAATTGTAACTTTTTTAAAAAGTCAAACTGATAATTTTCAGAAACAAACTCCATTGGCACTTGATTTAGATAGACATATCTATTCAGTTTATTTAAAATGGTCAAGTAAGCCAAAGGAAACTGCAACGCCAAGTTCCGCTTCTAGCGAGAATGAAACTGTTGCTAAATTAACGAGAGAAATAAACGACTTGAAAGACCTTATTGAAATGGAAACAGACAAAAAGGCTATTAGCAAGTTTGAAAAAGAAATTTCGGATTTACAAGAACTAATCGAACTAGAGGGATAATTAATTACTAACAATAAAAAAACAGTAAAATGGCACTTACACAAGAACAAATAGACAAATACCGCAAAATGTACGCAGAGAGTACAAATGAATTGGTGAAAAAAACTGCAAAAGAAAAACTTGAAGCAGAAGGACTTTCTTTAACCGCAAAAGAGGAAAAGAAAGAAGAGCCAAAAAAAAAGGAAGAGCCGAAGGAGAAGCCTAAAGCGGAAAAGCCTAAAGCAGAGCCTAAAAAAGCAGAGCCTAAAGCGGACAAGCCTAAAGCAAAATCTGAAACTGTTGCCGAGAAATTAATGGCAATTGACGGTGACGTTTGGGACGAATTAGGTATTAAGAGTGGCTCACAGTTATATGCGGACTTGGAACTTCAAAAGAAATACAGAAAGGCTTTAAATGTAGCGATTTCGGACGACGCTGAAAAAATCTCTTTGCCTTTAGCACAGGGAGTTTTTGACGCATTAGAAGACGAAAATTACCATTCTTTAAATCAACACCTTACCTTAATGGGTATGTTCGGTGCTAAAAAGAAAGAAGAGTGGTTGGCTTTTTTAAGTAAAAATGACACCAAATCTGTTTTAGATAAGAGTGTTTATGAAGGAGTAGGCGGTAAATCTAAACCTAAAAAAAGCGGTGACGAAGAGGATTACTGTCACCAACTAATCGAACGTGAAGAGGGTGCTAAAAAAAGCGGATACGACTTGGACGAACTTTTACGTTCGGCAAAAGAACGCAAAGCGAAGGCTAAAAAACGTGCTCAAGATAAAAAAGACGAGCCGAAAAAGACACCCGCAACTAAAGACAGAGAACGTGTAAGTAAAACTAACGAAGCCGTTGTTAAGGGCGTGTCAAAACGTGCCGAGAAAGGTAAGGTTACTGCTATCGAAGTAGAGAAACTTATTGCTGAACACGAAGAAGCAATACAAGAATTGCAGAAAGTTTTAGCGAAAATCAAATCGAAAAAAATGGCTAGAGGTGGCGGTGTTGACCCTAGAAAAAAGGAATACGGAAAAGGCGGTGGAGTTCCTATGTCTATAAGAATAAGAAGAAGATTAGAAGAATTACGTCAAGAAATTCGTAACGAGAGTATCAGTTACGGAGAAATTGCAGAACTTCAATCTATGGCTAAATACATTGACACAAATGACGTAGAGTTATTACAATGGGCGGGTGTAGAAGAAAGAGAAATGCGTCGTGGCGGTAGAACAGTAGGCACAGACAAAAAACGTGACGCTATGTTTGACGCAAAGGATAGTGGTAAAAGAAAGTCAAGTAAGGTTGCTTACGTTGATATGAAAAGTGGTGGATACTACGAACGTAGAAACGCTAATCAATACGGCAAAACAAAAGGTGGCGGAACATACTACGAAAGTGCTAAAAACCGTTCAGACAAAGGAAAGTGGAGTTAATAAATACTAAAAAATAATTAGTAAAAACCAATAAAAATAAATAAATATGAGTGATTTTAAGTATGCGTATGAAAAACTAATGGCGGAACACAACCTTAAAGTATCCGACCTACCCGAAGACGCTAGAGTGGGTATTACAACCATTAATAACATTGAGAAATCAATGAAAATGGCTGAAAAGCAAGGTAAAAAAGTATCTGACGACACTATGTCCAAGATTAAAGCCAACGACAAGTGGATTGTTCAAGAAATCCTAGACCACGTTGAAGACACCGACGACAATGAGGACGAAATGCCTTACGACGAAGAGGAACTTCAAGAGGAGTTAGAAGAGGATTTTGAGGAAGAGGGTGAAGACGAGGGAGAGGAAGACAATACCCCCGAAAACGAAGAGCAAAAAAAGGCTTTAGGATTAACCATTGACAAAGAATTGGACGAAATGTTCAAGACAGGCAAGAAACAATGGGGTGCAGAAGATATTAAGGGCGGGTACAGAAACACTTACAACACGTTGTTCGATAATTACGAAGACGACGGAGAGAACGGTGTGGAAACCTCAAACTTCCGATTAGTAGAAACAGACCACGAATTATTTACAATCACAAAAAAATAAAAAATGATAGCAAAATTTGACACAAGCGGTGGTGGAGGTAGTTCCACTTCAAAAGGAGGGGACAACACCCTTATTTATTTAGCAGTAGCAGTTGTTGGCGGGTATCTTCTTTGGAGATATATGATTAAGCCACAAATGGACAAAAAGAAAGCAGAAGAACAAGCACAAGGTAAATAGTAACACAATGGCAATTTCGGGTATTGATAAAAAACAACAGACCACTATAAATTTTATTTTAGTTGGGGTTGGACTTGTTACCGCTATTATAGGTATAATGGCTTACAGGGATAATAAAAAACACCAAGAGTTGCAACAAGATTTGTTTGCTATTGATAAAGAAATGAAGTTGCTTAAACTAGCACAAACGAGGGCGGAAGCACAGAAATCGGGAGTTGTTGTTTAATGTTAATTTTATTTAACTGAATTTCAATACATTAGGGTATTTGTTAATAACTTTTAGCGAATACCCTTTTTTTATTTTAAATTAGTTGTACATTTGTACCGAATGTATTTCAAAACACCCTTAAAACCTAGAAATAATGAATATGCAAATTGCAGAAAAAGAGTTCGCAGAACAAATGCTGAAAGAGAATAACGCTTTAGTGTTTATGAGGGAGAAAGAAGATTGGGATAAGGAGGATAAATATTACCTCCATATATTAATACCCGTCACGGAACGATTTAAACGAGATTTAAACGCTACATATAAGTTGCTCACTAGCACAGGAGAAGAGTTGGCGGAAATTTACGGTTTCACTACTGATTACGATAAATTAAAAACGGATTAACTATAAAACTTGATTAAAATGACAAACGAAATATTTTTAAGACACAAAGCGGAGAATCCACAAATAGTTTTTACACTAACCGAATCAAAGTTTATTCCTATTGAAAAAACTTGGTGTGAAGAATATGGAACGTATAACATTTTTAAACGTGATTTTTATACTAAAAGTAATATGAAAAAATGTTATGTAGATACATTTATTAAGGAAATAAAAGTTGAAAGGAATAAACTTTGCCCTTGTAAAAACGGGTATGAGTTTAGGATTAAAAATAATTGCTTAGAAGTTCTGCGACAACTATGTAAAGGTGCTAAATGACAACAAAAATGTTTTGATGTATCAAGACTTGGTAAATTATTTCCTTCGTGTAACCAACACAACAGTCCTTCCGCCCAATGTTTGCGTTTTTAAGCAACCAACACGGACGAGTTGTTTGAGGTATTTAAAAAAGAAAACTTAAATTGTTAATAACTTTTTAATTATTTTTTATCGTCGTATAAAAATTAGTTGTACGTTTGTACCATAAAACATTCAAAAACCCGTTAAAACCTAGAAAAATGACAAAAAAAATCACAGTATCAGTAAGGGTAACAGACAAAAACTCACAGGTAGTTAAATGTTACAAGTTAGAAACAATAAGAGAAGAGGTAGGCGACCTTCACGTTGAAGCGAGTAAAGTGTGGTCGGAGTATTGGGTTAATTTCAGTTGGGATAGCGGTAAATCCTTTATTTATGGCGTTCCTCGTCAAATGCAGTATGACGAAGAGTTGTTAGATATGGGAGAAATGTCGCTTGACGAATTTTGCGAAAAATGGAACTTGGCTAAAAGTGGGTATACTTGGAGCTAGGAAACAAAATTACACATACGAAATAAATGTAAAACGATACTACAGTCCTTGCGAAATGAAGTGTATAGAAAAGGCTATGAACGAAACGGAATGTAACCCTAGACGCAAGTGGTGGGGTTACGTTTCAAAGGAAACGGGGTATAGATACCTATGTCGCTATAATCACACGTTTGCGGTATTTTCAAGCACGGAAGTACTATACTCAAATTACGAAACCGTGACGGATAAAAGAGGTGTTTTGTTTGCAATAAATTATTTTAAAAATAAATGTAAAAAATGAAAGTAGCAGTAGTAAAAATAAGCGAAGTTATGAAGCACCCGACAATGCGTTTGGACGCAAAATATTGGGTAAACAAAAAGCCAATGAGGACACAAAAGGAAATTAAGCGTAAAAGAAAAACAATATGAAAGTAATTAAATTGATTGATTTTATTGTAAACATTCCGTACATATTAATAACGTCCGTGTATATAACTGTAAGTGGCTTGTATGCTATGAATGTGCTTAAAAAAAGAGGGAGTGTAGATAGGGAACATTTTAGGTTATATCTTCGTGAAAAAGGATTTGCACACTATCACAAAACATTCGGCAAAAGATACCTTTTGAGTATTATTATTTGGATAATCATTTATTTCGGTGTAAGATAATGGAAAAAGAAAAAAGGAAGGCGGGTTTTACGGGTGGGTAAATATGGGAGAAGTGCTCACAAAAAAGAAGGGTAAATTACAATGCTCACAACGGGTGTTACTAGAAGTAAAAAACATTGTGAGTAAAGGGTTTTTTGATACCTATTTTGAACTGAAAAACTAATCAGCAATATCTACTGAAAGAGTATTCGCCATTGTGTACCAACGGTCATTTTTAAATCGGCTTGTAAGGTAAAATTTTACAAATAGTTTATCGCCTATACTGAATTTCGATTTGATACCCTCAAATTCACTTTTCTTGCAAGTTAAATTTACCTGTCTTGTATTTTCGTGACCGACAATAAGCGTTATAGAGCAAAATCTCTCGCCGTCATTGAGTTCGGTCAAAGTGCCTTTAATCTTATTGAAATTTAACTGTTTGTCGTTTTTATTAAACGACTTATTTTCTTCTTCGTTGTTAATAATTCCTTCCATACTATAATCGTTAGTTTCGTGCAAAATTAACGCTTTTTTTTCATTACTTTTCCACAATTAGTTTTTGTACGGTTATTATGTATATTTTTGTCAAAATTAGTTTTAGGCATTTTGATATTAGATATAACATAACGATAATGAAAAAATGATTGCAAATAAGAGGTTGAACGAAGGCGAAGTGCAAACGCTTCTTAAAAATATAGTTGACGTATTAAAGCACTATACTCTTCCCGAACTGAACGATTACCTTTCGGTTGCGTTGAACAAAAAAGAGGATACGCATTTTGCCGAAAAGTATATTTTAGACCTAGTTTGCGAAGCATACAATATCAGTTACAGAGCATTAATTTACAGTAAGTCAAACCAAAGTATAACTAGGGCAAGGCAAGTGGCTTTTTGCTTACTTCACTTCACTCTAGGGTTATCAACAAGATATATTGCCAAAAGGGTATTCCATTTTAAATATCATAACACCGTTGGCTCTGCTATAAAAATGTATAAGAATTTAGACCCCGATATTAAACCCGACAGGGAGTTTCAACAATCGGTGGAAGCGTTAAAAGAGAAAGTGGTAAAAAAATTAAAAAACGAAAAACAATAAAAAATGGCAATAAAAGTATATCTTAAAAAAGGTAATCTGAACTACAAAGAACGTAAGTATATTTCGGCTTTGCAGAAAACACTTGAAAGCAAAGGTATTGACGGAAAAAAGTTTAATCCCGCTACTAATTTTGGTGAGTTAGAGCAATTGTACAACGAATATTGTATTGACGACGTTCCTTTTGAAGAAATTAAAAACGAAACCAAAGGCACGTCTAATGCGGAAGGCACGGATAACGGCGGTGACGCAGACAAGAGCATTTATGACCAACATAAAGAATTTGTAAAAGACGGTCTTAAATCGGTTGAGCCTGTGGAAGATTTTGGCGACAATGCTTTTATTGACCCGTTCAATTCGGCAGAGCCAATCGTTCGTGAGTATGTAAAAGATAATGGCTTTCAAGACCCTAGCCAAGAAAAGCAACAAACCAAAACTTCTTTTGCAGAGCCGACAAGTTGGGGAGATAGTTTTCAATTACCGAATGGTGAAGAAAAAGGCGGAAGCGGTGGAAACGGTGGTGGAAATAGCGGAGGAGATAAGAGAAATTTAGGCGGTGGTGGAAACAAAGGCAAAGATAAAAATGCAAAATCAGAGCCTTTAAATCCCGCACTAGAGGGAATATCAGACGCTAAAAAGCGTAAGAGTACAAAGAAAATGGCGAAGGCTATCGTTTTTGGAGTTTGTAAATTAGCGGAGTACGGTTGTGTTTGGTGGGTAACTAAAGACATTACGGAAGATAAGTTGATTGAGTATGAAATCAACGACACAATGGACTTACAGGTACTATTAACGCTTGACGAAAATCAGCAAATTACCGTAAGAAATTGGTTTTCTTTGCAAGTTAAAACCGCTAATGAAATCCTAAAAATTTCAGAAGAGGATAAAAATGATTTGGCGGACAGTTTGTACGAGGTAATGCTTGAAAAAGGTATCGCACCGACACCAATGCAAGAGTTAATCATTAATGCCGTGAGTACTATCGTTATTGGTCTAGGAGTTAAAGCATTTGCTATGCAACAACAGGTTAATAGCGTATTAGGTCAATTAATGTTAATGCGTAAAGAACAGAAAGAAGGACAGGCGAGAGAACGTGAAACTAAAGACGAGTTCGACAGACAAGAAAAAGAAGAAGAAAGGCATTACGAAGAAACAATGAAGAAAGCCGAAAAAGTAAGCGAAATAAACGAGGACGACGGTATTGAGTATGTGGAAACAGAAGAAGTAAACACTCTAACAAGAATTGAATAATGGCAAATAGCAGAGAAGCGGGAATGATGGTTTGCACGGGAATACAGGGCGTTGGTAAAACGTACCAAAATATGCACGTCATAAAAGAATATGTTAAGGACAAATTCTATAACAAAGTAAAAGGTCGTAAGTGCCTTATTTTTGACACGAACGGCGAGTACACACCCGAAAACTTTTCAAAGAACGATATTGAAAACTTCCCTATCAAGCGTATTGCTTTAAGTGACGTTGAACAATGGTCGAGAACTGAAAACCAAGAGTGCAGACGTATTGACGCAAAGAATTTAGGTATCAAAGGAAAAAAGGAAGCGGTTGAGTTTTTACTTAAAGTTTTCAGAAACGGAATGTTGGTACTAGAGGATATTAACACCTACATTTTATCTGTAACATTTATGGAGGAAATCGTTGGAGGGTTAGTAAACTTGCGTCACCGTGCGGTTGACGTACTTATCAGTTATCAGTCGCTTCGTCCTGTTGAGCCGAGAATTTGGCAGAATAGTCGTTGGATACGTTTCCACTTCCAAGCGGATAACGTAAATGATATTAAGGGCAAGGTATCTAATCCTACGTTAATGAAGATAGCACAACTTGTTGTTAATAATAGGTATCTAGGAGGTGATAAGCGTTTCTTTGTGTATATACACAACTTTGCAAACAAGATTGAAGGCAAGTTTACAAAAAAAGAGTTTAACGACGCTTGTATGCAGTACCTTAATGCGAACAAGAAATATATCAAAGAGCACCAAGAAATGCACAACTTGTCAAGAGAAGAAGCGATTGACGAAAAAGTTAAAGAATACGCTTCGCAGTATTACGGAAATAAATAATAATAAACAAAAACAATTAACTAAAAAACAAAATAAATATGAAAAAACAAGACGAATGGGTATCGCCCGAAAAACCAAAAATGTCAGAGCCAATGATATTTCAAATACAAAATGTTTCTGACGAAAAAAAGGAATGGTTTTTATTTGGATTTAATCACTTTAGCAAGAAGTGTAATTTTGGAAACGATAATGACGTTAGAGTAACTTCGCTTACGGGAACTCCTTATGACCACTTCATTAATAACACCGTAAATGAGCAGTTTGTAATTGGTCTTATGCGTTTTAAGTCGTCAGTTAGAAGAAACCTTGAAACTGAAATTTTCCACCACAAATACAATCTTTTTAGAGGAACTTACAAGCGTAAAGAACTTAATCTAGCAATTTGTATGGACGTTTACCAACAACAAGTTGATATTATTGATATTAGAAAAAATTGGAAAATAACTCAAAAAACTCATTTATCGGGAACAATACAACCTAACTCAACAATTATTGTTAGTATTTTTCCGATAATGAAGGGTAGTGATTTGCCTAGAATTAGCGGTAAAAATGTAGCACCCGTAATCATTCAAACAACCCAAGCGATTAAAAACAAACTCACAAAACCGACAATTAAAAATTATGGGTAAATTTGAAAAGTTTTTTAATGATTTTGTAGCACCGATAATTATGATATGTTTAGTTGTTTATCTTATTGTTAAATTCGCAAAATAATTTGAATGGGAACGGTATTTGAAATTTGGAACTATTGTGTTTTTATAGGATTTAGTCTTTTGTTTTTTAGGAAAGACGCTAACGAAGTAATATCAGAAATATTGGGTATGATTTTTACCCCTAATATTTTAGGTGCAATTTTCTCTTTAATTCTCATTTATTGCTTTATGCCTTTAACAATACTTTACAGTATAATAAATATAATTAAAAATAAATAAAAATGGAACAAATAGAACAAGAAATTAATGAACTAGAGCAAGAATTAGCAATAGTTAGAGGAGAACTTAAAATTATTGAGAGTTCAATCATTAAAGGTATGAATAATGACCTTTATAAAGAATTAATGCTTGAGA
>JBAXCL010000001.1:0-42664 GCA_037141515.1 archaeon | reverse complement strand
GTACTATAGGTGGCTAATAACATACATATTAACAAACTGTCGTTACTCCTTTATTTAAAAAGAACATTAACAAATAAAAACAAATAGAAAAATGAAAATGTTTTACTTTAAACTGCTTGTTTTTCAGACGTTATTTTATATTTTATTTTGGGGTATGTGTTATACTGATGGTAAAATATTATGGAAACCTATGATAATTATATTTTATTCAATATCAGTTTTGATAACATTTGTAATTCCAATGATTAAACAATTTAAAAACAAATAGAAAAATGAAATACTTAACATTAGACACTGATGATTTAAGAGATTACAATGAATGGTGTTTAAACAACATTAAAACAAATTAAATAATTAAAGAGGTTGAGATTGACAGTAGTTCAACAGTAGATTTATCAGATACTAGTTCTGTTACTTGAAGTAAATAACATTCTTCTTTAATATAGGAATGATGTTGTTATGAATGACTGTGCTACTATTTAAACTACTCACTTTCAACGCTTTATGCAAATTGTTAATAACTTTTTAATTATTTTTGTTGGACGTATTGAAATATGTTGTACATTTGTGCTATAAATCAATCAAATAACCCGTTAATACTAGAAAAATGACAAATTCAGAAAATCAAAACCAAACAGTTGACATAGCAAATAAATTAGCAAATCCACCTTTATTTAGGCGGTAAAATGATGTGAAAAAATGGAGAAACAAAAATTAATTGAAAATCAAAAATAGTAATAACCGTTAATACCTAGAAAAAATGACAAATTCAAATCCAATGACCAAAAAAGAGTTTTTAGAAATTACTCTTAATCAAGTATCTCAATCTTATGTGTAGGTGCGGTTGCAAGGGCGAATACACCGCAACGTCTTACCATAATAACCCTCGTAGTGAAGTGAACGACCAATTAAACTTAAAACGCTTACAGAAAGCAAAAAAATTAGTTCAGTCGGGTGCAAAGTATGAAATAGGTAGCAACAATATAAATATCGTCACAGGCGACAATAGAGCATTAACGCTATACTTTGACGAGGTAAAAAAAGTAGTACCCGTTTCTGTAAAAATAAAAGACAAGGTTTATTTTAATGGAGAAATGCTCGGTAAAATAGTAAACAACGAATTGTGCGTTGTTGTTGATACAATAGGAAGCGAAATGTGTGAAATAAAGGATAAATACGACCACAGGTATAGAGTTCGCAATCATCTTTAGTGGAAAATCAGTTAAATTAATAACCCCGTTAAAACTAGAAAAAATGACACAAAAAACAGACCGTTCACTATTCGATAAGATAGTAAGACAAAACGTAATGAGTACACCCGTAAGCGATAACTTACCAATTCTTAACCATATCGCTACCGAGTGGGGATTAAACCTCAACAGGAAACGTGATTGGGACACCGCAGTTAGAATACTTATAAACTCTGTAAAATATAACTAAAATGGAAGTAGATATAAAAAAGGTAAAAGACGTGGTTAAGACAATGTTAGAAAACAACGAACACTCACGCAATAGCGACACACACCTAGCAACTCTTATATGGAGAGAGGAGTGCGAAAGGCTTAATATAACAGACCTCAACCCGTTTCTATTCGCCTTCTCAAACGGCGACTTAACACACTTTGAAAGTATCCGTCGTTGCAGAGCCAAATGGCAAGAAGAGTACCCCGAACTTCGTGGAGATAATTATAAGGAACGCAAAGCTAAGGAGAGTATTGTGGTAGGCGATTTAACAACCCTTTTTAGATAACACAATGAAAGAGCAAACAACAGTTTTTCAAAACAAAGTATTTTATGTAGTTTTTAACTCCTACAAGGATAAATATACAGAATGGGAATTAGAAGAATTATTAAAAAACGGAATTAAAAAAGAAAACAAATGTATATACTAGAAGGGAAGAAACCCGTAAAAACAACAGACGTTAACGAGTGGTCTAAATCGCTTGAAGACAACAGACAAGTAGCCATTGACAGAGTTGGTGGCGAGTGTACAATATCTACCGTGTTTTTAGGTGACAACCGAAGCACGGACAAGGAAAATCCTATTTTCTTTGAAACGAATGTACTAGGCGGAGAACGTGACGGATATTCTCAACAGTACTCAACGTGGGACGAAGCGGAACGAGGACACAGGTACATAAAAAGAACAATAAGAGAGGATTACGAAGACAACATTAATTAATAAAAACACAAATAAGTATGATACAAAGACAGTATGTAGATTTAAACAAAATCTACCCAAAACATAGAATTGAAAGCGAGAACTACGCAATAAACAGAGTTTCGTTGACCGAAGACCAAGTTAAGTGGGAAAAGATTAGAAACTTCCGTGACTATTGGTGTGTAGCGGGACTTCAAGCAAATTTTGAGTACGTTAATTTGATACAGAAAGGAAAGGGCGTTATGATGTCGGATACTCCAATGGAGAGGAATACAAACAGGCACTTCATAGAGAACGCAAATGGCGACGTTATTGTGTTCGGTCTAGGTTTAGGTATGATTATTATACCAATACTTGCTGACGCTTCGGTTAAAAGCGTAACGGTAGTAGAATTGTATCAAGATTTAATTGACACGATTACGCCGTTTTTAAAGCCTTTTGACACCCAAAACAAGTTAAAGGTCGTTCAAGGAGATTGTTTTGATTACACGCCCGAAAAAGGGGCAAAATACGATACCATTTACTTTGATATTTGGAGGGATATTTGTGACGACAATTACGAAGAGCAAAAGAAGTTGACTAGAAAGTTCAGCAAGTATGTTAACAGGGATAACCCAAAGGCGTTTTCTGACGCTTGGCTAAAGAGCCACTTCCAAAAAGAACGAGCAAAAGAAAAGCGTAGTGGCGGTTGGTGGTAACAGAATTAATTAACTAAAAAAAACAAAAATGCTAACAAACGAAGAAATTTCAGAAAGAAACGGACTGTTGATTGAGTTCATTAGTACTATCAATTTAGGTATTCATATCATTGATTTACCTCACAAGCCAAAAATGTTAAGTGCAGACTACACTATACAGTTATCGGGGTACGTTAAAAACTTCCATTTAATACTCACAAAAGGTACTAGCGACGAGGTACACCTAGACATTCGCCTAAAGCCTATAAATAATATGGATTTGGAGGTTTTGCTACCGCAGATATTGGAGTGGTTGGTATTGTATAATCACCCAAAAGTATATACCCTTACATTACCCGAAAACGGTATGTTCGTGACAGGATTTAATCACCACAACAAGATTATGAAAACTAATCCATACCCCGTCTTTGCAAAGTTTAACCCGATTGTGTATTACGAACTAGATAGAGCAGAGAGTACTCAAGAAAGATTTAACGAATACGATTTAATAGTAAAATAAAAAATAAAAATATGTCAGACAGAGGTATAGAAAATTACACTATCGAAGAGTTAGTTCAGATAGGCGACCACATTCACAATTGCACTACCGCAATAATTATTGCAGATATTGAGGAAGACGGGGGACACAACGTATTAATAACGGCTAGAGGTAAGCGTGACGACGTTGTAATTATGCTAATTGAAACAATGATGAAAGATAGCCGTGTAGCGGAAATCGTAGAATTGGCTTTTATTAACTATGTAGCAAAAATGGAACAATCAAAAAATGAAAACTAATGCTAAAAAAAGAAGAACAAAATAACCCCGAAGCGGTAGAGTTATATTTCTGTAAACCGTTAAGCGAGTACAAACCAACGCCACTATCGGAAGACCAATCAAAACTAATGATTGTAATATATATGCTCACAGAGGGCGAAGTTGACGAGTTTGAACAGGATTTTATCAAGTGTTATTTTTTCTATCCCGCAATACAAAAGCGTTTGGAAGGTATGTTTACTTTCAAAATGGACACAAAAGCGAAGTTATTGCTATGCTCTTGGTGTAACTCTTTTGGCGATATTGCTATGTATCTAACCCTTTTACAATACCTATGTAAGAAGCGTAACGTAAGAGAACTAAACCTTGACACGCTGACGCTAATGTTCCCTAGCGGTATTCCTAGCGTGGATTATATGAGAAAGATTTGGGACGGACAAAAGGTTGAACGTGGTGATTTTTATTCTGACAACATTATTGACTGCCTTACGGCTATGAAATCAATACAATTTTCAGAATAATGTTAAATTTAATTAACTGAAAATGAAACATTTAACCCTATTTGTTAATAACTTTATAAAATAAATGTCGGGCGTATTTGTATTACCTGTATATTTGTACCATAAATAACAAACAAACCCTTTAAACGCTAGAAAAAATGACAAAAACAGAAATCAAAAAACCAAAAGCAAGACTTATCGGACAAGACGGTAATGTTTTCAACCTAATTGGTATTTGTAGCCAAGCCTTAAAAAAGGCGGGACAAAGAGATAAGGTAAAAGAAATGCAAGAACGTATCTTCAAAAGCGGAAGTTATAACGAAGCGTTGAGTATTATGTCGGACTATTGCGAACTTTAAAAAAATGAAAAAGACACAAAACATTATCGGCAAACAAATAAGTATGAAAAAGTATATCAAAATCGAGAGCAAGGGTATTATTGACCCACAAGCGTTTATCTTGCTAGGTGCAAGTACAAAACGAGCAGACAATAGTAAAATCGGCTTCTTTGGAAGCGGACTAAAGTACTCAATTGCTTACCTGTTGCGAAACGGGATACCATTCAAGGTATTTGCAGACTACAAAGAAATAATTTTTGAAACAACACCTACGCCGTTCCGTGACAATTCGTTTGACGTAATCAGTATAAACGGCGAGAAAACCTCTATGACTACCGAAATGGGGTTAGATTGGGAAGCGTGGTTTGTAGTGCGTGAAATCTATTGTAATGCACTAGACGAGGGAGAAAGTAGTATTACTGTAATTGACGAAAAGGAGTGTGTTCCCGTAGAGGACAAAACAGTATTCTATATTGAGTGCAATAAAGAGTTTGACAAAATCATTGACAATTGGGACTTGTACTTCTCTGAAAACCGCAAGGATATTGTGTATTACGATAACGAGTGTAATCAAATTTATGCGGGTGGCGACCAATATATAGTGTACAGAAAAGGTATTCGTTGTCACTATGCAGAAAACCAAAAATGTTCTTTCAATTACGATATGAGTTGGGTTGTAATTAACGAAAGTCGTACTATCAAGGACGAGTGGGACTTCAAGTGGAAATTAAGAACGTACTTACAAAAATGTACCGACAAAAAGGTAATAACACACTTATACAACACTATTTGCGAAACAATGGAAAGGTATATAAGTTGGGACACAGGGACACACAGTTTCTCTGACGAGTGGCTTACTTGCTTAAACGGTAAAATACTTGTACCTAATGAAAATGCGGGATATTGGGCGGAAGAGGTTAAGTACTCACCAAAAGACTTTTTAATACTTCCGTCAAACTTAATAGAGGGACTTAAAGCACGTTTCTTAGACGAAGTTAAGGTAATCGGTGACGTTAGCGGATTGAGTAATCGTGGCGATATGCGAGTATTTGAAAAACTTAACAGAAAACAGGAAGCGTTACTTAATGACGCACGGACGTTTTTGGCTTCGGCAGACTACTTAATCAAGTATGAAATCAAAGTTGTTGACTTTGTTCAACCCGAAAGACTAGGACAGGCAAAAGACAACACTATCTTACTTTCTCACAAACTTTTTGAAATGGGTAGAAAGGAATTAGTATCGTGTATTATCGAAGAGCAAGAGCACCTTATAACAGACTTTGCTGACGAAACTAGGGCGTTTCAAAATCACTTTATCCGTAAGTATGTAACCGCTTTAGAGGACAAAACAGGTATTTATCTTTAGTCAATCAAGCCACCGTTAGCGAAAGTTGACGGTGGTTTTTAAACGTACAAATATGCAGACAAAAAGTTTAGGAGAGTTGTTCGACAACGCCGAATTAAAACAAGTAAAAACACTATTGCAACAGGGCAAAAACGAAGAGTTGAAGAGATACCTCAACGAGCCAAAACAGTCACAAAACCTAGAGAGAAAAGGAGTATTACCCGATTATTTATATTACGTTTTATTGCATAACAAAAATCAGATTATTCGCAAATGAAAATCAAGCCACACAACTATCTAGGTCTTATATTCAATTCAGATATGCAAATGAATATATATAATATGCAGAAAAAGACTATTGATAAACACCCAATAGAAAGCGAGAGAAAATACTTTGAAAAAGAAGTGTACGACTTACTTGTAACGGAAGGCAATATAAATTACCTAATGACCGCACCTAGTCTTGAAATATCAAAGAAAATAAAGATTGACGAGGATAAGTTTGACGGGACTATTTACAAGGGATTAAAGCGAGGTAAAAAGATTACCATTTTAGTCAACGACAAACTGTTTTACCGCTATATGATTACCGAACGTGGTATCCTGTGTATTTGGGTGACTACCGAGCCTATAATGTACGAGGGACGGCAAGAAATGTATATGCGATACACTACGTTTCGTATTGATACAGATAACGGCTTCGTTAATTTGCCCGAAAAGGATAAACCCGAAAACAAAGAACTATTCAAAAGTTTTATTCAGCACTTGACTTTCCTAGAGTTTTCGGAACTAGAAACGGTAACGCTAAAGCCGACTATGAAAATCGGAACAAAGCGTGAAGGTCAATACTTCAACGATAGCAAGGAAAATATTGTGATTGTTGACAGTACTTGGAACAAGACGGTAATTCGTGTAGGCGAATTTGGAGTAAGCGGACACTTGCGACTTCAACCTGTTGGCGAGGGCAGAGCAAATAGGAAACTAATTTACATAGCAGAGTTTACTAAAAGTGGATATATTAGAAACGCTAAAAAAGAATTAAACGAGAACAATTAAAAAAAAATAAAAAAAATGAAAAAAAAACTTTACAGATGTACAAAAACAGGTATGTCTTTTATAGAAGGAGGGCTTGGCGAACATTGGGGTACAGAGAATAGTGCCAAAGAAAGATGCGAAACTTTGACTACATTGATAAAAGAGGATTTGGAAGTGCCACATATCATTTCGGCAAAAATAACATTAAAAAAACCGCTAAAATGCAACGATGACATTGGGAAAGACTTTAAGGTAACATCAAAGTACTTATTAAAAACAAAAGCGGTTACAAAAAAAGAAATTAATAATTTCAGTTCGCTTTCGGAATTAAGGTTGCTACTACAAAAAAAGGGATATGATGGCATTGAGTATGCGAATTTAGAAGAGGATAAAGGGAACAGTTCGTATATAGTGTTCAGTAAAAAAAGCATTGAATACACCAACGATTACGATGATAAGCCTTCGTTCTTTAAAAAATTGAAACACAAAATAAAACTGACAAAAATGAAAATGACTAAAATTAAAAAAACAAATGACGGCAAAGACGGAGGTCTTGTTGATTTGAAAAACGAAACCCCCACTTTTGGCAATACAGTGTTAGCACCTGTTATTGTGCGGTGGGTTGATAAAAAAGTAGAACAACCCCCAAAAGAAGGTGAATACTTAACTTACAACAAAGACAATGATTGCATAAAAGTAAGTTATTATGATGGGTATATTTGGGGGTATTATGCAACCGTAAGAGATATATTAACGCATTGGGCTGAATTACCACTACCACCGAGCGTTGGCTAATTGGTGCTAACGGCTACGGCTATGTTCTCGTGCCGTAAAACGAGAACTAAACAATAAAATTAAAGTAAACTCTTAACTGCAAACGTATTTTATGGATTATAAATTAACAACAAATAGACAATATTCACACCACGATAAAGATGGTGCTGACAGAAATTACATATCCTATTTTTTGAATGGTGTATTAATATTGAAACAAAAAATACCATTTGATACAAATTGGGAGAGAGGTTTTGATAGACGAACATCAATATACGATGAATATATTTTGAATGGTAAAATGTATCAAAAACGTAAAGTGGCTTGGGTGTTCTAATGTGGATAATGATAAAACAGAAATACGAGAAGTATCATTCCCATTATCAAAAAATAGATTAGCACAATTTGATATACCAAAGGACTTTCGGATTGTGGTGTGGAATTATTCTGAGCGATGGATTAGCTGACCTGCTAGGCGCAAAGATGGGCGACAACAATAAAATAAGGGGGTTTAAAATGAATTTTCGACAATGGTATGATAGATATTCGACTGATTGTAAGTTGAAATATCCAAGTGAAAGGACACAGGAAAACTATTTATGTTCGGTTGGGACGTTCCAATTAACAGAAACGCCCGTTTCAATTCAAAAATTGAGTTGGTGGAAGCGTTTTATATTGTGGATTAAATCACTAATTCATTAAGAAACTATCCCTTTGATAAGAACTATCTAAGTGAACTGCGGGACATTCTTCCGAGCATTTAAAAACGCCCGTTAGTGTGTATCTCATACCCTCTTGCAAATCAGCAATAGTTTCCATAAACACCTTCATATCTTTAGGCACTTCTTTTAGCGACCTTATAACGTCACCTCTTCCAACAACGTCATTGAACAAGTAAACCTTTCCCGCTATTTGGGAAATCAATGAAATCGCTTCTGTTTTATCGTAAAGCAACTTTCCTAGCAAATTATAGTTGTTGCCTAATAAATGAATTTCGTTGGTATTTTTAGGTGTATAAATACCTATTAACCGACCTTGATAATTTTCTGTCTGTATTGTTACAGGAGATAACCCTTCTTTGAAAACGTCATTTTGTAACGCCGAAATCAATTCACTTACGTTAAATGTTTCTCCGAAAACTCTATCCTTTGTTTTTACTGATATGTGCATAATAATATTTTATGCAAAGGTACGGCTTTTACTATAATCCTCCTAAATGCAGAAGTTCGCACCAAACGGTATTGTTCGGGCGTAAGATTGCTATGTTTACCGTTGGGTGCTAATAATTCCATTAAGGCTTTATTTACTTTCTTTGTAAACAACCATACCCGTTTTCGTCTTTGTCGCTACATAGGTTTTACCATTGTAAGTGAATGATTTTGCACCTTCTTTTCGTGCCTTGTTCATTTTTGTAAAATACTCGTTTGCCATAGTTTTTGTTTTTTATTTGTTATTAATTATTACTTATTTTATCATTTTATTGCATTGGTACTACCGAAGAGTGGTGATTAACAATATACAAAATACCTCCGATATACTCACAGGTAAAAGAGTACCTAGACTTGACTTTTTTTAGTTCGCCGTTTTCTTTGTATTCAAATACATAAATACCCGAAATGATATACCCGTCCTCTAGTTCATTTACATAGATTTTAGGCTCAAAAACAACCTTTAACCCGTCCTTTTTAAATAGGTTTACGAAATAGGTTGATATTAGTTCCCTACCTTGCTTAATGTTTTTAGCAAAAGTGCCTAGAAAAACTGCTTTAGGACTATAACTATCTATAATACCCTTTAAGTTTTTAGTGTTAAAGTTGGCTTCCCACCGTCTTATTGCGTTTGTTGAGTATTTCATAATCCGCCTATTGTGTAATTAAATGTTGGCACTACGCCACCGTTTTTATACTCGTTGCTTTTACCTATTTCGTTTATTTCGTTATCGGAAAGTTTATGCTTACTAACGTGCGTCAATTCGTATCCGCCAAAGTTTTCGCCCTTTATTTTATAAACGTATTCGTTACCTCTTTTACTTACGGAATAAGTTGTACCCTGTTTTCGGTTTTTTAATTCCTCTTTTACCGTTTGAATACTGTCTTCGGTGTTTTCATACCTTGAAAGGTTAACAATCATATCGGCTAAAGCGTCATTTGAATATTCTGAAAAATTCATATTTAGTGTGTTAAAATGTAATACCCCGAAAATAAAGAAACGGCAATACCGCTACCTATTGCAATCCATTTGTAAGTCTTCTGTTTTTTGACTTCCTTATTGCAAACATTCAATTGTTCCGTTAATTTATCAACCTCATACTGTTTTAGTTTGAGCATTGTGTTTTGATTATCTAGCATAAAATTTTTAGCATTAATTATTTTGTTTTTATCAGCAATAACACTATCGCAAAGCGACCTTTGTTGCTCACAGATACTTTTTAAGGTATCGCATTTTTCTAGTGCGTAGTGTTCTTTTAAAAGGTACTTACTCTGACCAACCGTGAAGCAAATCGTCGTGTCGCCTTTATCATTTAACATTACTTTTTGCGAAAATACCTTTGAACTCACTAGCAATAACATTAGCACTAGCGTTGTCAATTTCTTTGAATTTGTTAACATATATTATTTCTATTTTTGGTTTTAAACTTTCTAAACTGTCAATCTTTTGTTGCTTCAAAAACGCCGTTTTCTCAACGTAAAGAATATAACCGCCCATAAGTCTATTCTTATCTTTAAGTTCCTGTAATTGACTTTCTATTAAACTATTATCGTATGTAGGTTGCGGTTTGTAAGCAATCCACGAAACAACTGCCAAAGCAATTGAAAGTACGATTATCGCTATTGTTTTTTTATCTATATTCATTACGCTAGTTTTATATAATCTCCGTCACGCTGACCGCTTTCGTATTTCTGACGCATTTGAGCCAACGAGTTTCCAAAATTCATTTCAAAGTGAGGTTTATCAACAATTGACTTCCAATCACCGCCCCAATCAAATCCTACCGCCTTGCCTACTTTTGCAATCTTACTCCAAGTGTCGGCACTTGTTTTCCAATCCGCTTGACCGTTCACAATAGGCACAACGTCCAACGCCGTACCGAAGTTATGATTACTTTGACCTCCTCTTGCGTTAGTTACAATACCGCCTTTTTTCGTTCGTCCTTGAGCATACAATTCGTCCTGTTCTGCGTATGTACGAAGCGTACTTGTCGCACGAAGTTTAATACCTAGTTCTTTCTCAACTCTGTTAATAAACTCTCTTGCTTTATCTCTTACTTTGGGGTGCAATCGTTCAATATTTCTTTCCGACACCGTGTCCCATACTTTATTTTGTGCATATTCCATAACGTCGCTTCCTAGTTTTCTAATTCGTCTTCTGTTTAAATAAACAACAACACCAACTATTGCGAGTGCTAATCCACCGCCAATAGCAAATCTGTATTTGTAAAGCCAATCGCTACTTTTCATTATCAGTTGGAGTTGGAACTGTGTCGTCGGCAAAGAAGTTTGACAGGAATTTACCCGCCACACCTAATACCATAGCACCACCAATCATACACCTCAACATTTCGATAGAGTAAACCTCTTTCAATTTGTCAAATTCAACCAATACGATACCTGTAATAAAAGTACCTGTAACCAAAATTGCGTCGCCAAACTTTCTCCACTTTTTAGGGGTTGGCTTGTAATAGTTTTTCAATTTCATTTTTTTATTTTTTATTATACCATTGTATCTAAAATACCTTGCGTTCCTAACAACTTCAAAATGTATGAAGAAGTTTCTTTTGGAACTTGGGTTATTAAGTCCTCTGTTGTGCCTTGAAACGGGATTACTTTTTTTGCAACTTTACCGTAGCGACCACCGTTGTAAATAACGATAACCTTGTCCATACGGATTTTTCCGTCAGCACCCGTGAACTCGTCCATTAATTGTTTCAGAAGCATTGTTCCTACTAAAACATTAAATTCGGGTTTCAATAAGTCGTCGTTCGTTATGAATGTTTTTCCTAGAGAAGTTTGTTTAGGTTTAACGCCCTCAACCATAGTGTAACGACTACCTAAATACTTTTTAAGGATTGCACCCTCTTCCGCCGAAAGCCGTCCCGCACCTTTTTCCTTAACTATTGTGTCGGAAGCGGTAGCACCGTTTAATTGCATTAACCCCGTTGCATAGGGAGATTGTGCATTTGCGTTTCCGCCACTCTCAATGAAAATAAAACTTTCAATTAATTCGGTAGGCACGTTAGAATACCCCGACATTCTTTTGATTATCTCACCGAATTTAGGACGTATGACGTTCTTAATCTTTTCTTGGTTAGCCTTTGCCGAAACTGTATCGTAGAAAGACTTGTTAATTGAGGGTATTTTTATGTTAGTTTCTGCCATTTTTTTTTATTTTTAATTACCAAGAACTCCCCAAAAATTATTATCAACTATATGATAGAGTTCGTATTGTCCCAAAGGATAACTCGTTTGACCAACAACATTCATAAAATAAAGGTTTATTAACTTCTAGTGAATGTTACTGTATTTTTTTTACTGTCAGCCGTTACACCTAAAGACAGGTTTTTTTTCTTTTTATTTTTATCGTAAAAATAGTACGCAGTAACACCTACCGCAACCACTCCAATAATTATTAATAAGTTTCTAGTTGATTTTTCCATTTTTATTATTTTATAGTCCGCCAATTTCATATACAAAAGTAGTCATTTTTCCGCCTTTTTCATAACGGAAATCGTTAGTGTCTTTATTGAAAGAAATATTTGTTCCGTCTGCTAGTTTCATTTGATTTGGCTCAAACGCTATGTAATGCGTTGTCCCCTCGTCCATAACCATACTTTTACCCATTTTTTTACGACTTCCGAACTCAAGGTCTGCGTCCATAACAATACCGTCAAAACCCATTTCCTCGTAAACTCTTCTTATAAATTCATACGAAACAGAGTTGCCATATTCGTCGCCAATATCCGCCAAAGCATTAGAACTTCTAAAAGATTTGTCAACAGAGTAGGCACTTGTCCCGTCCCATTGATAATCTATACCACTAGCAATATCGTCAAATACCTCTTGAAAGTCTATATTGTTGTACTCGTTAAAATAATCGTCATACGAAATAACCCTTATTGCTTCATACAGTCTGTTAGGTAAACTATCTCCGTTATCCTCGTAACTATCGTCCTCTTCGTTATAAACCTCCTGTGCGTCGTAATAAGTACGTCTTAAATCCAAAGGGTTTTGTAAACTCAAATAGAACGGTAGCGTTAATTCGTATTCGCCTTTTAATTCCTTTTTTGCAAGGTGTTTCGCTAAACTCCTAAAGTCGCCTAAAGCGGTAACTTGATTAGGTGTTAATCCGTACTCTTTTGCAATACTTTTTTTATCGTCAATAATATCGTCGTATTCGTCCTCTAGTTTACTTGAATACCTGTCGGTTAACCTTTCTATTCGGTTAGTTAAATCAGCACCGCTAGACAAGTAGTTGTTAGTAGCGTCCAATAAACTGTCTGTAAAATAAAAACTCAAACCAAACCACCCCTCTGCGTTACCTCTCTCACGGTCAAACTCAAAGAATTTTTGGGTAGTAGCGTGATAAACAACCAAAGGCTTCCCCTTTTTGTCAACAACCTTACTGTCGCCAAACCAATCTTTGAACGCCTGTGTTTTTGTAACGTCTTTTGTTTTTTTATTTACCGTTTTTACTGCCATTTTAAAGCCTAGTTGTGAATATTACTAATATTGTTAGTATCAGAACAACCAAAAGTCCTCTTTTTATAGTATACTTTGCCATTTTTTTTACTTTTTAAATTTCTTGTAAATAAAATACCCACCAACCAAAACTGTTATTCCAACCAATCCATAGAACAGTTTTTTATTCATTCCCATTATTTTATCACTATCGGAAGTGGTATCCTCTGCCTTTTTTTCTTCGATTTTTTTTACTGTTGGAGGATAATTAGGTTCACTTGACGTAAGTTGAGCAAATGCCTTTGAGCCGTCCCTATTAGAAAAATTAATTCCCGTTCCCCACTTATTGTTGATTTCAGTCCCATCAACAATTTCTCCTATTTTAAAAGAGCCAACCTTCTTAATAAATTCATATTTTGCCATTTTTGTTTTTGTTTGATTGTTATTAATAAACTCCGTCCATAAATCCTTTAACCTTAACCATATCCGCATTAGGATATTTCTTTTTTAACGTAACCCAAAAAGCATTCATTTTATCTTCTGCTTCTTTTTGTTTCTTAGGGTCTTGTGCTAGTTCGTATGCTTTTCTGTATTGCTCTTTTGTTTCGTCCATTATAAACCTCCTATTGTATAGTTATATTTTTTAAATTCTACTCCTAAAAACCTCAAAGTGTTTGACATATTGGGTGCTTTTGTAGTCGTATTGGGTGCTCTACGGGTACGAGTAGTCCGAGTAGTCCGAGTGCTTCTACTTTTACCTTGAGTGCTTTGAGTAGGCTTTGAACTACCCTTTCTATCAGTCCTGTTCGGTCTTTTTTCAGAGTAAACAATACCGCCTTCTACGTCACCCGTTTGATTTGCGTTTCTACGGCGAAACTTCGTGCCGTTTGCAAGTTCTATTGTTGCATATTTTTTTGACTTACGACTTCCACTAGCAAGTGCCTTAAATGTTTTGTCAGCCAACAACTCTCTTGACGAACGCTTTTCTATTTTTTTTCTCATAGTCCGAAATTCATTGTTTTACCATTATCAAACTTAATCTTAATTGTTGGCTTTGTTTTACCGCCGTCAGAGTAAGTACCCATACTTTCTAGTTTACCTTTTATGGAGAAAGCAACCCTGTTGTTCTTGTAAAAACGCAAAGCAATAGGGTCTTTACCCTCGTTAGCAACCGAAACAACATAACTATCATTTACTTCTTTACCGTTAGGCAAAGTTTTTTTAGCCACTTCGTATGCGTTAGGCACTTCAACTTTAGGCGAATTGTCCTCTTCCGCTTTCTTTTCGTCTTTCTTTTTCTTGTAGGCTTTGTAGCCGAATATTCCTCCGACTATGACGGCAATCGTTATCCCTAATACTATTTTTGCTCTTCGTGTCATTTATAATCCACCTATTGTGTAACAGAAACCTTTTATTGCGCCTCCTTTTTTGTATTGTCTATTATCTTCAAAAAACTCAACAGATGGAAATTGCTCTTCTGCAATTTCAGAAAGTTGCTCATTTAATTGAGAGTAATCTCCCTCTACGTTGTTAATCAAAATTTGTAATGCACTTGCTTTATCCATTGACTTACTAAATTGGTTATATTGCATTGATTCAAAATCATCTAAATCATCAATATTAAATTTCGCTAATCTTGAATTTTCTGCTCCGAATTTTCTGTAATTACTATTTCCTTTTATAGTAGAGCCTTTAGCGTATTTATTTTTTTCTTGCCATTCTTTTTTTATTAAGTCGGTATTCACATATTCTTTGGCTTTTCTTAATATTACTTTTTGAATAGGTGAAACCAAACCACTTCCTTCACGATAAAAGTCCGAAACTTCTTCTACCTCGCCATTATGATAAGTGATTTCTCCTTGAGTTTTTCTCTCAACAACTGACTTATCTCCTTTAGGGTAGTAATTGTATTCATTAAGGTAAGTTATTGTTCCGATTTCTCCATTATGCTCATTACCGTCATTTATGTACTCTATTATAACCTTGTCGCCAACCTTAAATTTTCCAACGCCACCACCTTTAACGGTAGAGCCTTTAGCGTATTTAATCAAATCGTCTGCTTTAAATCCCCATAATTTATGCCCTCTAACATCAATAGTGTAATCTCCAAAAAAGTCGCTATCCGTGTTTGACACAACCCCTTTTTCTCCTTTATTTGCACCTCTTACGACTTTAACTTTGTCGCCTAACTTAAATCCACCGCCATTTTTCATTAATTTTTTAGACAATTCTTCGCTAGGCTTTATGTCTTTAATTGAAGTTATTTTATATTGTTTTCCAAACTTATCTACTCCATACAAAAAGTCTTGTCCAACGACAGAAATAACCAATTCTTTTTTTCCATAAATAACCTTATCTCCGCTTGACAAATTGTGAAACTTAAATCCACCTTTCAATGCACGACCTACGCTTATTGTAGTGCCTTTAGCAAATTTTGAAGTAGCATAATTCTCAATTTCACTCATAAAAGGCGTAAAATCTAAACCGTAGTACGCTTCTGTCGTATCTCTCCAATCAAGTTTTTCAAAGTGGCTATTTAGTCCCTGTGAACTTTTACCGCTTTGTTCTATGTATTCCTCAACAACACTCATAAATGGAGTAAAATCTAAACCGTAGTACGCTTCTGTCGTATCTCTCCAATCAAGTTTTTGAAAGCGTTTGTCTAGTCCTTGAAAAGTAAACGCTGAATTACCCTTTATAGTAGAGCCTTTAGCGAATTTTTTAGGGTCTTTAAAATAAAACCCGTCCATACAACCAACAACTTCTTTGCCTGTTTGCAAGTTTTCATAAACGCAATCGTCTAGTTTCGGGAAGTATCCTAAACATTTATATTTGCCACCGTCTTCGTCATAGAAGATATGTCCTTTGTACTTGTTAGTGCCTTTTTCTACTTCAACACCGTCTTTTGTGAATACTGTTTTTTTCATTTTTTTATGTTTTATAAACCACCTATTTCATAATGCCAACAACCACAATTAGTGTTGCCACCTTTTTCAAATTTACTACCGCAACCGCAAGAGCCACCTTTTGCCATTTGGTATTTAATCATATCGGGATTAAACCTTTCAAAGTTTTCTCTCGCCCACTTAACCGCTTCTTCGTAAGATTTGAAATGTTTTACGTCTTTTTTAAACCCTTTGTCTTTATTTAAAAATTCAATGTAAACCTCGTTGTCAACTCCACCGCCTTTAGCCAAATGATATACTGAATTTTTAATATGTTTAGGCTCGTTAAAGTATAAAAATGTTTTTCCTAAAACATAGTCACTTCCTTTTGGAATACCGTATAAAGTTTCGGTTGTTTCAAGCAAAAAATTTCCGCTATCGTCTTTTCCCCTAAATACATATTCAGTCCACTTGTTTTTATGATTTTTCTTCCAATATGTTTTTCCTATTTGAGCATTTTCAACCGCTATATTACCGCCTTCTGCCATTGTTTTTATTTTAGCAACTCTAACTACATAACCTAATTTCTTAAAGTCTTGCGTAGCCTTATCTACATACCCTTCGCTGAAAATATAAGTATCTTGTAAAGTGCCTTTTTTATACAACTTTACTTTATATTCGTTCGCCACGCCTAATCCTAAAAACACTAAAGTACCGCCTAGTCCGTATTTAAAAACTCCTTGTGTGCTATAACCCTTGCCAATCATTTTTTTGGCTTTAGAAACCGCTTCCTGTTGACTGTGAGCCAATATGCCTATTCTCCTAGTTTCGCTACCTTTTTTTAACTCTACAATATAGTTTTCGTACCCAATGTCGCCACCGTATTTGAACGAATGTGGTATTCCTTTTTCTATATCGTACCACAATTTATTTTCCATTTGATTGTCAATAGTTCCGCCGTCAGCAAGTTTGTAGTTCTCGTTGTCTGATATATACGAATTTTCAGATAACCACTTCACTATTGGATTTGACAAGTCTTTTTTGCCTATAACGAATATATATTGTTTGTCGGGATTGTATTTAGCCAAGTGCCTTCCTCCGCCTTTAGGGAAAATAGTGAATACCCTTTCGCCTTTGTTAGAAGAAAAAATATTGCTATCCATTAGCCTGTTATAATCGTCTTGAGTAAAACTCATAACGCTACTGTTAAGAGTTCCACCTTCCATTTTTTTATCCATTTTATTTAATTCTATAATATCCAATTCGTACACTTCGTTCAACACTCGCTTCAAACTACTTAATTTTACAGTAGTGTCGGGTAAAAATATATCTCTATCTTTTTTCAACTTTTTTGTTTAAAATAAAAAAGGCGTACTACCGCCTTTAATTACCACAGGCAAAAATAATTTCCTACTTTGCACTTTTCATAATAAGTCGGTCTAACTTCTCTTCAATACGAACTTGAGAACTTTTAACGTCAGTAACTTGCGTTTCTAAAGATTTCATTTGCTCTGCACTCGCACCTTGAAAAATTGCCGAATTATTAACCTTATCGGTCAATGTTTCTACATTTGTTTTCACCTCTTCAATTTGAGTTGTGTGAATTTGTAATGTGTTTGTCGTTTTGTAATAAAACCCGTACCCCGCAGATAAAGAAACTGCTAGTGCGATAATAACACTTACGACGTTACTCACAAGTGTTGTTCTTTTTAAGTGCCTTTCTAGTACTGCACTATCTATTGTTGAAGTTGCCATAACTTTTTCTGTTTGTTTTTTGTTTTTGTTTTTGTTTAATATATTTTATTTAATACGAAAATATCAGAATAAATTGAGTTCCCCGCATTGGTTGTATTCCATTGAGCCGTTACAACTAGTGTGTTTAATATAGTAGTATCAAATGTGGTATTATTTATTGTAATAAAATTTGCACCTTCAAAATTAGTTCCCGCATTTTTAATATAACCAAAAAATCCCGATGATACTATTGACCCTACACCAACACCACCAATACTTCTAATTGTAAAATTTAAGTCAAGTTGCCAATGTTTATTAGTTGTTGTATCAAGTGCGATAATACCCGTATCGCCCAAAACTACTGAATTTGCCTTAATTTTTACTTGTATGGTAGCACTTCCAACGCAAGAAATATGACCATTCAATTTAGCGTTAAAACTTCCACCAACAAAAAAGCCATTTGCGGGTACTGATAATGTTCCTACACCCGCACCTATTAGAGTTCCCTCCACTATTGTCGCCGTGACAGGAAAACTGTTTGCGGTTTGTGAATATAATCCATAAACAGTAGCGGGAAGTCCCGATAAAACAGTAACAACCGTTTTTCCGCCAACGTCTTGTGCTTGAACACCTAATCCTTGAAAATCTATGATTTGTCTTTGTGGCAAAGCCACACCTTCGTCTTGAATTGTAGCGTATGCGGGTTGAATAGGGACATTAACTTGCGTTTTACCGCCAACGTCAGAAACAGTAACGCCGTCGCCAACGAAATTAGTTGTGCTTCTTTGAGTAACCGAAACACCCCCCTCTTGAACGGTAGTGTAATACGATTGCATATTAACCTCCGTTTTACCACCAACGTCGGAAACAGTAACACCGTCACCAACGAAATTTAGTGTGCTTCGTTGCGTAACAGACGTGCCTTCGTCTTGAACTGTTGTATATGCTTGTTGAATAGGAACATTAACTTGCGTTTTACCGCCATTGTCGGAAACTGTAACGCCGTCACCAACAAAATTCATTGTAGTTCTTTGGGTAACTGAAACGCCCTCTTCTTGAATTGTAGCGTATGCGGGTTGAATAGGAATGTCAATCTGCGTTTTTCCACTAACGTCAGAAACGGAAACGCCGTCACCTACAAAGTTCATTGTTGTTCTTTGTACTACGGGAGTTCCCTCGTCCTCAATAGTGTAGTAAGCGGTAGAAGTATAGGTATGACTATCTAATCCTATCCATTGACTTGTACTAGCAATCCAAAAAGCAAACGTGCCATTGTTTATGTCAATAACAACCCCGCCACCTTGATTAATAGTATCGCCACCCGAAGGTATTATTGTGATATTATTATTAAAGGCGTTATTAGACAAGTCGGATACATAAATTTTTGTATTTAAGTACCCGCCAAAGTCAGAAATTTGAGGGATTATAATTGTTACGGGTGCTACCGAAGTATCGCACTCAAAATACAACTCATTTTGTTGGAGTTGAGTGAAGCCTAAATTGGCTAATACGTTATATGTACCCGATACCTTTAATAGCATTTATTTAAAATTAAGTTTTATCTTCTTCGTCACCTAGTATTTCCTTTAATGAAATCTCTCTCACTAATGCGGGACTAGACCCTTTCGCTACTTTGTATATGTAGCATTTAAAATCAAATTCTGCGTTAAAAGGCTTAATCATAATGAACAATTCATTGTGGTCGCACCCTAACTCTTCCGATACATTTACTAACGTGCCTTGTATCGTTTCTCTTACAATGGCTTCTTTATCAAAGAAACCGCCTAACATTTTTCCGAACATACTTATTTTTTTTAAAGGTTATGGCACAAAACTACTTAATTTTGTATTAATATCAAAACTACGTCGTCGGTGCGGGTGTCAATATTTCCTTGAGTGTAGTTTCGTAAACAAACGGAATTGATATTTTAATACCATAAAGTTTTACCTTTAATTTCATATCAATTTTTAGTTTCAACATTTGCGGACTTAAAAGCATACTAGCAAACCCACCTTTTAAGTTCTTGTAAGCCTGTGTGGGATTGAAATTTATGTTAACGCCCATTATGGAAGCCGAAGTAGGCAATACCGTGTTCGTTGAATAATTAACTGCTTTCGTTAAAAAAACGTCGTTAATGTAGATACTGTAATCTTGCTCAACAATGTCAAATTTCAAGTTGGATTTGTTAACAAAATTTAAAAACAAATCAAAATTTAACTCTGTCGCCGACGCTTTTTTCAGTTTAATTCCCTTAAAACTTAGCGTGTAGTTCATAAGTTTTTTGTATTGCAAATAGCCAATTGCCAAAGCAATACTGATAACGCCTAAAGCACCCGCAATAATGTATTTTCCTTTTATTTTCATTTGCTTCTTTTATATTAATCTAAATAGCCTGTTCCTTGTGCTATTCCAACGGCAACACCTATTAATGTTTTCATTATCCTTTTGCTTTTTTTATAACTTCTTTTAAAGAAGCCAAACCAACAAAACCGAGAACAATAATAGCCAAGTGTATGTGGGAGTTTATCTCTATTCTCCTAATACGCTTACCTATATCGTCTAACTTTTGACTATCTGTCATTTCCTCTAGTTTCATTTTCTATCGGTTTTGAGGTGCGTTAAGTCTGCTTTGTAACATAGAAACCTTTTGTCTTGCCTGTGCAATTTTACGGTCAATAGGTCTAATTCTTCCCATAGCGATTGCCTTAGTCTTTAATAATGCTTGAAGTCTGCGTTTCCAAATCTCTAATGCTCTTTGAACACCTACGTTCTTACCTTTAGGAAACTTTTTTCTTGGGTTTGGACGTGCCTTTTTTGGACGTGGACGTGTACCTTTTACCGCTTGAGCCTTTGCACCTCTAGGTGCTACTCTTATAGGCGTTTGTTTAGTCTTCATATCCACAACGGTATTTCCCGTAGCGAAAGACATTGTATCGCCTTCGTCAAAGTTTAAATCCGAAAACTCTCCGTCGTTCATAGCAACACCGTCAGCACTATGGTAACAAGTACCACTAGCGTTCATAAAGTCGCCGTCAGCGTCATAAAAATCGCCTTGTTCACTAACGAAATCTCCGTCAGCACTATAAAAGTCGCCTTCCATTTCTCCGTAATAGTTGTCTTCATTTAACCCGTAAATATCTTCCAAGCCTTCGTTACCTAAATTGTCATAGGTAATTCCATTTGCTAATTCACCGTCAGCACTAGACTTTGGGTCAACATTAATTTTTACAGTTTTTTTGTTGCCCATTTTTTTTGCAACAAGGTACGCTACAACTCCGATACCGATACCCGCTAGAATGTTTTTTGTAAGTTTCATTGTTTTTTTATTTAGATTTTTTTACATTTGTTACGATTTTTTTCTATTTTTTCTTCAATCTCGGCACGTCTTTTTGCTTTAATTTCGTCAGCCAAAGAAGGCTCACCCGCTTCCGCAGACATTACTTTTGTAGATTGGTCAAAAGACATTACCTCTGTGTTTTTAGTGTCTTTTAATGTTGCTTTTCTGAATTGAAATATTTTGTCCATTTTGTTTGTTTTTAGTATAAAATAAATGTTGGTGTTGAGCCTAACGGCATTAAGAAATCGTATTCGTAACTTATTACGCCTGTTATATTCCCCGTAGATAAACCTAGAGGAAAAACATTTATAATAATATCAAGTCCCGAAATTGTAATTCCGTCACCGTTAACATACGAATAAGGGTCAGCGATTACTTCAAAAGCCGTCTGCACTAAAGTTGAAGTACTGTCAACTAATTCAATAGTATATCCAAGTGCGTTTTGAATATAACTAACTCCGTCATAAGCAGTAACAACACCGCTAATTTTACTAGGCAAAAAATCTCCGTAATTAAAATTCTCCGTTTCGATAGAGCCAACGTAAATAGAGTAATCCGTATCGTTACTTAACTCTATTGTTCCCGACATTTTATACCCCGTAAAACCAAGACCGTAAAATCCAAATCCCGTAAAAGACGAAAGTTCGTTTTGAGTTTTTATTAAATTCGGAGTAATTATATATGGGTAAATATCATATACAGGCGTGTTAACCGTTTCGGGAACAACCGTAGCAACCCATTTGTTGTTTGAGCCTATTGATATTTCAGTTACACTATTTGGTGTTCCTATCGTAACAACATATTGACCGTTAATGCTATCATAAATAGGATTAAGCATATCATAATATCCGACTACATAAATCTGATTTTTTAAAGCAGTTGTGCCTAAACCAAACTCACCCGTTGAAGGAGTGGTAATAAAAATTTTGGTATTAAGTCCCGCTAGGCTAGATATTTTTGGCAAAACAAGGATAAGATTACCGTTCGTTGTATCACAATTTATATAAACATTGTTTACGTTATTAGATTGCAAAGCACTCGGAGTTGGTACTGTCAACAAAACCTCTGTCGGCTCTATTGGTGCTAGGGTGAATGACCCGTATAATTCTTTTATTTGAAATGTTGACATTTTTTATTGTTTTATTTATTAGTTTATAATCCCCCTATTGAATAATCGTATCCGCTTGACATATTTCCGCCTTTGGCGTACTTACCATAACTATATTTACTAGAATTAAAAGTCAATAATTGTGACAATTTATCATAATCACTATCCCTTAATTCTTTATCGTCACCATACCACATAGCGTCTTCTTCAAAATCAATTCCATAAGAAATTTCACCGTCTTCGTAAATCTCTTCTTTGCTAATTACTACTTTTTGACCGCTTTTTTCAACTTTTTGTTGTATTGATAATATTTCGTTTTCTGAAAAATCACCTATATTTCCGCCGTTTCCGTATTCGCTATTGAACATAGCGTTTTGTTGCTCTTCCTCGTATATTTCTTCTGCCGTTTTGCGTTTAACCCCTCCCCCTTTTGCCATTGTGGATAGTTTGTGAATACTTGAAACAGGAAACGCCGTTTTCATTTTAGTTAAACGCTTACTTAATACGTCAGTATATTCAATTTCTACGGAAACCTTGCCGTTACTTGGCGGAGAAACTACAACACCTCTCTTACTATCTCCACCCATTCTCAATTCAACTTTGTCGCCTACTTTTAATTCTCCAACTCCACCGCCATTTTCACGCTTATCATAACCTCTTGACCTTGCCCAACCGCTATCAATAATATCGTGCGTTTGCTCTTCATTTTTTTTGAATTTTTTAGCAAACTCTTTATACATATCAAGTGACTGCGAACGGTTGTCGTCACCGCTATATTTTTCTAAAAAGTTATCAATCCAAGCATACATAGACATTTTATCTCTCAAAGACAAGTCCATATCTCCGCCTTCAACTCGATATTTTGAGTATCCGCTAAAACGTGGAACAGTAGAGCCTTTAGCGTACAAATCAACCTTTTTGATTATTTTCTCGTCAGCGTCTTCGCCCTCGTAAACATATCCGATTAAATCGTCCATATTTCCACCTTTCTCCATTTTACCGCCACAGTTTTTTAAAGCAATTACAGGCTGAACATCGTCAAGCACAGAAGCCATTTTGCTTCCGTATTGGTATAGTTTGTCAATAGTGCCTTTAGATACAGAGTACTTAACCTCTTTTACAAGTAAATTCTTTTTATCCTCGTCGCTAATTGTTTTCGTTTCTCTTAAAAGTTTTTTTATCGCTTCTAAATTGCGTTCTAAATATTTGCTATCAAAAGAAAACTTCTCGTCAACCGTAACTGCGTCTTCTCCATATCTTTCAATTAATTCTTCTGCTCTGCCTTCGTCTATTGTAATATACTTGTCAGTAGGCATAAACATTACACAACCCTCGCCGTCCTGTAAAAGAAAGGTGTTTGGGTTTGACTTGTTTTCCTTATACAACTCAACGTATTTTTCAAGACCAATTTGTTTTAACTCGTCTTTTACAATATCAATTTGTGTTTTCAAGTTAGCCTGTTCGCCACTTAACCATTGGTGCTCAAGTAACTTTTTTTCTAGTCCTTTTACTTCCACAACCGTTTTATCCGATTTAGCGGAGGAGGATTTGCCTTTTGGTTTCGCTGACCCGAAAATATCTACGCCTTCGCTTTCTTTTTTCTTTGTTGCCATACTATATTTTTTTTTAAAATAAATAATTTGCGGTTGGTTTCCTTACTTTTACTGCCCAACCCGTATTGTTTTGTTCCCTTGTTAACATTTCTAGCCTACCGTTTTTTCTTTTTAACACAAATCCTTCAACCATATCTACGGCAACCAACTCTTTGTAAATATCGGTAAAATTACCGAAAAAATTGTTCACTTTGTATATATTCTCAACCTCTGTTTTGTACAAGTATTCAATCCCACTTTTTGTACTTATTGCACCCATAGAAGGGTATAAGTAATCAATCAACTTTATACGTTCCTCAATCGTGCTTCCAATAAGTATTTTACCATTGTAAGCGACAATATCCCAAATACAAAAACCACGAAACGGCTCTTTCGTGTGGTCTTTTTTACTCTTATTCATAAACTCCCCTGTCACACACATAAAACCTCGTCCTCTGTGTAATGAAAGGAAATCAAACTTCGGCGGTACTGCAAAGAACTTGTTGTGCCTTTCTTTTGCAACAAATCCCCTTTCGGATATTGTTACAGAAGTATTGCTACCGTTTAATTTTGGTTGCCCAATATGTTCACCGTTATCAAATTTGTCAAGCGACAACGGGTTTAATCTATTTTCAATTCGTGGCGGATATAAAAACTGTCCACCTTTATAATCAACAAACCTTTCAGAAAATTTAAAGTCCGCCAATTTCATAGTTCCAACTTTTTGTCGTTCCACCTTTACCGAAATCTTGAGGGTCTAAACTCTCCGACATATCTTCTGCTAGACTTGAGAAGTTTTTGTCTAAATACTTTTGGATAACCTCGTTTTCCCTGTCGGTATGACTACTTTTGTCCCACTCAATATCTTCTACAACTATATAATCTGTTCCGCTATCGTAACCTCTACTTCCGTGAAATTCGTATGAGCCAATACCGTCATTTTCTTTTGATACAGTATAGACAAACTCAACAACAATTATATCTTCGTCCTCAATATCGGTTTCAATTTCGTGTTCTTTTTCTATTGTAGTTCCACCTCTTTTGAAAAGAGTTTTAGTAGGCAATTCGTTTTTAATTTGTATAACCTTTCCTTTAGCGTCAACTCTTTGTAATCTATCATTAACAAACTCGGCATTAATACCGCCGTCATTAAGCATAGTCTTAGTGAAATAAGTCATATCGCTACTTCCAATACCTTCTCCGCTATCTCTGTATGTTTCGTCAATACTTTCCGCTTCCGAAACGGCACTATCCCAAACATTTCTGTCTATTTCGCTAACCAACAAAAGGTCTGAATATACTGCTTTCTCAAGCAAACTGTAAGGACTAATAGTAAAGTCCTTGTTTAACATTTTAAACGCCCTGTCAAGTCCAATGATTTTTACAACGGCAAACTTAACTTGTTCTCTAACTACCGCCCACTTGTTAGGAAATGAGCCACCTTCACCGTATTTTGTTCCCGCTTCTCCTTCTAGGAAGTGTGTAACGTCAGAAAGGTCTGACGCAGAACGCCCAACCTTTGAAACTACCCAAGCGGGTATATGTTTATTTCCTTTTACTGCTCTAGGCAACTCTTCTGTGTGGTGACGAATTTGCTTGTTGTTGTTAAGCACCATTTGTCTGTTTTCGTCAAAAACTCCACCGCCTTTAGCGTATTTATCTTGCATATAAGCGTCTAAAACCTCATTTTCGGAAGGTGTAAAATGCTTCTTTATTGGATACTTTTTACCCATAAATTTTCCATATCCTTCTACTAGATAATATCCTTTTTCATCTTTAAAAACTCTGTTTTTAGGTTTTATTCCGCCTACATATACTTGCCCTGTCTTTGTATTTAGAGCAATATTCATTTCCGACATTTTTTGTTTAATGTTTTCCATTACAAACCTCCTATTTCGTATGAATAACTACTTGCGGTATTACCGCCTAATTTGAATTTAACCTCACTCCTAGAGTTACTTACGGTATTTCCTGTTGAATGAAGTTCATAGTTGCCCGACCCTCCGTGAGTTTTCATTTTTTCGTCAAGCATTTTTTGTGCTTTCAAAGTGTTTGGTGCGTAAACACTAGCATAAGTTTGACCGTCCTTTTTCTGAACAACCTCAAAAACGTGATACCCTATGTAAGATTTAGGTAAAAATGTTTTTTGGTTTCTGCCAATATCTGCTACAATTAATTCTTCTCCACCTATAACTCCTAATACTTCTTGTACCGAAGCATAAGAGCCAACCTTGTCTTTTAAAAACTGTGACACCTTTGCCATTAATTTCAATTTGAAAGGTGCGTTGTGGTCTGAACTAATAGCCATATCAATACTACTCATAGTGAAATCTTGTTGGTATTTACCAAAACGCAAATCCCCTATTGCCGTATAATAACCGCTTCCTTTGTGGTCTTCTGAAAACAAGCGAATAGTAGCTGAATTTCCTTCGTTAAATAACAAATACAGAGGATTATAACCAACCATACCACCTTTTGCGTAACTTGAAGCCATAGTGCCACCGATAGTTTCACCGCTTTCGCTACTACCTAGTGTTCCGCCAATAACTTCACCTGTACTGCTACTGTCAAATGTACCACCAACACCGTATTTTTTTTCTGCTCTCCAATTGTTTATAAAAATTTTCAACGCATTTACGCTATTTTCTTTTGTTTCGCCACCTCTAATATATTCACACCAATCTTGGTCAATATTTTCTGTAAATAGTCTTGTTATTTCGATTATCTGCCCGTCAATAAGTTCAAATTTTGCCCCTACTTTAATATCGGCTTCTTTTATTGTTTTAACCTTAACTCCACCGCCATTAGCCATTTCGTTAGTTTTAAAAACAATATTATAATCGTTCCATTGATTATTATGTTTGTCAATATTGTAGTTAAATTGAGATATTACAAATATTTCTTCGGGGTCAGTTTTATGTTGCAAAACTAAATACACTTCGCTTCCGCCTTTAGCGACTTTTGATTTCTTTTTAGCCAACTCAATTCTTTGCTCTAAAAGACTTCCACCTTTAGCCATTTCGTTATTAAACACTTTCTCCCACTCCCAAACTTTTGCCGAAATACTGTGCTTTTGAATATTGCCGTAACTAACGTCACTTGCGTTTAAAAGACCTTCTCTCTTAAACCCACTTGCGTCAAATACTCGTAACCTAAAGTCGTTTGAAAACTCTCCCGTTCTATCGGGAAACCATACTTCTACCCAACAGTTAGGGAACTTGTAAGAATTGATTATTCTGACTTTTACGCCATTCATTCCTCCCTCTTTAAATGCCTGTTTTAAAGAAGCGTTAAACGACTTTGCATTTTCCGTATTTAGTTTCATATTAATCTTTTTTGTAGTGTTTAAATTTAGCAAACAAAAGAACGGAGTACGCAATTATTAACGCCCCGTAACCGTATAAAACCCATTTTTCTTCTTTCGATAAAGCCATTTTTTTATTTACCCGCTTTTTTACCCTTCATTGACTTGTAAATTATAAAACCTACAACCCCTAGCACTACTACCACACCCACTCCAATACCAATTTTAAGTCCCATAGACATACCTTTTTTCTCTTCTTCGGGAGTAGTTGTCGGTGCGGAACTTTTTAATGCGTCTGCCATAGCAATATCACCCGCTACGCTTTTTTCAGTTGCCTGTGCTTGTGCCGTTTTGGATTTTGCGGTTTCTAATTTAGCACCCGCTTTGGTTTTTCTTTCTTCACCTTTTGATTTTTCACGCAAAAGTTTTCTTTTCTCACGGGCGTTACGTCTTTTTTCATAGCCACTACCGAACATTTTGCCCATAAGTCCACCCGCATTTGAGTATTCTCCGTCATAATAATCGTCCTTGTCGCCTTCTGCGTCATAGTACTCGTTTTCTGCGTCTTCGTTGAAGCCACCGCCAATTCTTTCCATTGAAGTAACCGCTACAAAGTTTTGTACGTCACCGTCTATTCCGTAATGTTTTCTTGTAATTGCCATTTTCTATTTTTTTATTAAAACTTTATATAGTGAATACCCCGCAACAATAACTACTATTGTAATAAGTGCCGTTGTTATTGGGTTTTGTTTTACTTTTTTGTATGCTTCTTTCGTTCCCGAACTAACGTATCCGCCTAAACTGTCAATAAATTTAGCAATCTTGTTACCTCCTTGAGCAATAAGTGAATTAGGCTGACTTCCCGTTTCTAAACCTTCTTCTGTTCTTGATTTAATAGCGACCTTAACCAATTCGTCCGTGTTAGTCACTCCGCTATCTACTGCTTTGTTCATATCCGTAGCAAACTTCTTAAACCAACCCGCACCGTTCCAAGTGGCATAAATAAAATTAAATAACAATCTATTGTCGTTATCTACTATTTGTTTTGCTTTTTGGGAAAGATATTTGGTTGAAAGGCTTTCGTATTGAGGGTATAACATATCGGAAACAAGGGGTTTTAATGTAGGTGCTAAACTACCTCCTTTGTAATTCCATTTCCAAACTTCGGGTGTTTTGTTTTTATCAATAATGCCCCAAAATTCTCTACCCGCAGTTATGTCGTTTATTGAGCCACCTCGTTTTCTATCAATGCCAAACATAGTTTCGCCACTCGTACTGTAACGACTGTCACCTGTACTGTGCCATTGAGGATTATAATATCCTCCTTCTAGTTTGTCTATGACAACCTGTGTCATATCATTGAATTTGCTCTTGTCTGCCATTAAACTACGGTTTTAACCATTTCAATAAATCCGTCTGCTCTTTCGTCTGCCTTTTTCTTACCTCCCGTTGGGTCTGCGTCAATACTTGCTTTGGTATGTCCCCACCCCGAATTAGCGTGATAAACCGCACCAACACTATCAGTCAAGTTTATGAAACCGTTTATTTCGGTTACGTTATACAAGGCTAATTTATCCTTTGGTGCTTGTTTAAAAGCGTTAATAAAAAACTGAATAAGACAGTCCGTTGCTACGGGCAACTCATTCAATTTATCGGGGTGGTTTAGCAAATCAACGCCTATTTGTTCACCCAACTTTTTATAGGCACTTTTGAAGGTTACTTGGTTTAGTCCTCTGCCCCTGTACAAGTAACCCTCTTTTTCGGTCTGACCAAACTTTCCTAGTCCATAAACGGCGTTAAAAAACGCTTCGTCGCTACTTTTTAGTTTGGTTAAACTCTGTTCGTCGTACTTTGACACTCTAGTACCGAAAATCTGACGGATACGAGCATTGGAAGTTTTGGAATATCCGCTTTCAGATTTCGGCACAAAAGAACTTTCCTTTGAAACTACCGACAAAATTGCCGATTGAGTTAAAGGATTGACAATACCCTTATGCTTCATTCTTCCAACTATGAAGAAGATATTGTCTTTCTGCTCTTTTGTTAGCGTTTCAAAATAAGACATTTTTAAGCGGTTATGCTTGTACGAATATTACTCCAAACACTTCCCGAAGAAATAACACGCCCATTAGCCATAACAATTTTTCTTCCGCCGTCAGACCAATTTCCTTTTTTTGAAGAAGTGCCTTTTCCTACTGAATAAAAACCGCTACTATAAAAATATGCACTATAACCGTCAGTTGTTCTAACGGTAACGTGGTCTGTATATCTTTCAACAGGAAGAGCACCTTGACCAAGATTTTTTTCAAGTTGGTCTAATGGAGTTCCTGTTACAGTTACGGTTGCAGTACCTTTCTTTTGGTATTCGCTTCCGTACTTATCCCAAGCCTTTTGCAAATATGAGTTAAGACCGCCCGTTCTGTCAAGATTTATGCTTTTAGCGTAAGAGGGGTAAGTGTCATTCACCCATTTTCTAAAAGCGTTACCGTCAGTCGTAGAGGTAAAAGGAAATGTATAACTACTTCCGCTACCACTCGTACTTCCGCCTGTGCCACCGCCCGTGCTTCCTGTACTACCACCTGTACTACTTCCACCCGTACCTGTGTCGCCTGTGCTTCCACCCGTGTCGCCACCTGTATTGGCTTCTGCGTCTTTGTCTTTTTTACGCTTCCAAAGGATATAACCTACAACGCCACCAACCGCTAAAAGACTTAAAATCACAATAAGTGCCTTTTTGCCTTTAGAGGTAGAGGTGTTTGTTGTAACACGTCTGCCTTTTCCTTTTGTCATTGTAATTATTTTTTAACTGTTTCTGCGGTAGGCTGACTAGCCTTTGCTTTCATATTCGATTGTACCATAGCACCACCAACACCTCCAACTACGGAGATAGCGATAAGCAACCAAGTTTTTTCAGTTTTAACCACTTTTTTAGCGATAAGGAAACCCGCACCCGCACCGATAATTGCACCAACTAAGTTTGATTTTACTTTTGACGTTGTGTCTTTTAATGTAATAGCCATTTTTTTATTTTTTAGATTGTTAATAATTGTTTGTTTGTTTTTATGGAATTATGGAGGGAGTTAACCAACAAGCGTAATTTTGTTTTGTTACGATATGGAAATAACCTGTCTGTGCACTAGCGATAGTGATTGTGTTTAACCCGTTAATGTCGTTGTTTTCGTCTTCACTAGAAGTAACTTGAACGTCAACAGTACCGCCACCGATATTGCTAATGTAAATTTTAGGACACCAACCACCTCCGAAAAGAGATATTAAAGGTAATCTCAAAGTTTGAATACCTGTTGTTGTGTCGCAATTAATGAAGATTTCTTCTTCGTTGTAATTTGCAATTGCATTTTGCGTTGGTGCAATTGAGTTCGGTAGGGAGTAAATATATACTGCCGATAAAACTTGGGTACTCGCCCCTTGTAATACTTTGTTAATAGTAATTGCCATTTTTTTTTATTTTAAATTGTTAATTTTTTATAATCCACCTGTTAAGAATAACGCCCAATTACCGTTAGATACGATTTGGAAATATCCTGTTTGACCGTTTGATAAAGTCCAACCACCCGCACTACCATTGATAGTATCTTGAATTGGAGGAACTGCTAATGCGTTTACAAAAGGAATAACCGTAACCTTGTTTGTTCCCGTACACTTAATATAAATTTTCACGCTTCTATCACCGCCGAATGTTGCTACACTAGGCAAGTAAACATTTGCTATTCCAAGTTGAGTATCACAGTTAACGAAAACTTCTTCTAAATTATACTCCGCTAAAGCGTTTTGTTTTGGTGCTGAATTGCTAGGAAGATTTAATTGATAGGTCTGTCCGCCAAGTAATGTAATTGCACCTTCTATTGTTCTGTTTATTATAGTCATTGTTTTTATTTTTTTAAATTTATTATTATTTTATTCAATTACTGTTAACCAAGCACCCCAATTTTTCTTACCGACAATGTGTAAATACGCCGTGCTTGTACCTAATACAAGAATTTCTGTAAGAGAGTTAATTGTGTCGGGTGCAACCAAAGGAGGTCTTACACTACCTTGATATGGAAGAATGGATATTTCGTTTGTTGTTGCTATTACCGAAGTTACGAAAATTTTAGGTATCCAACCGCCGTTAAATAAGGCTATTTGAGGTAAATAAATCCCAATACTTCCTAGCGTAGTGTCACACTCTATAAATACTTCTTCAAGTACAATATTTGCAAGTGCATTTTGTATTCCCGAAGGATTATCGGGTAACGTAAAGTTGTAATCTTCTCCGCCTGTAAGTCTTACAACGCCTTTTAGAGTTTTGTTTATCATTTTTTTTGTTTTTAATTGTTTATATTTATTTTCTTTGTTAAAATTTTGTAATAAAAAATCGCTTAAAAATACTTATAATTTGTGTATAAATTGTTTTTATTTGTTATGAATAAATAACAATTTCCCTTTGTTTATAGTGCCTGTACGACTTTTTACTGTCCTAAAAAATTCTGTTTTAAAACCTAAAACAACTAATTTTAATAGGTTTATTTTATTCTACTAATTTACTATACGAATGTACTAAAACGTACAATTACTTTTTTTCTAAAAACTCATACCTATTTTTTCTCCGTCAAAACCACTACCGTCAAAGTTTGTGTGTTTTGACATTTCGTCAAAGTCTGATGAAGTTATTGTTCTTTTGTACATATTAGCAACTCCTAAAACACTACAACCATAGTTGAAATATTTGTCGCAAAGTATCTTATACAACTCCACTCCAAACTTTCCGTCAACACTTATTTTAGTGCCGTAATTTTTGTTAAGGATTGTTTGTAATGCACCAACTTTTTGGTTTTTATCTCCAACCTTTAAGGGGAAGTTTCCTACGGGAAGTTTTTTTAACTCCTCATTAGAAAGTATTATTTGTCCTTGCGGTGCGTTAGGGTCTTTCACCTTTGCGTCCAAAATATCATTAATATCTTTGATTAATTTCTTATTTTTTCTTCTACGAATAATTACAAAAGTAATAACGGACAAAGCCATTACTCCTCCTACTATTGCGTATATCTGTGGTTTAGTTAATTTTTTCATTTTCGTTTTTTACATTCCTTTAGTTACAAATGCTCTTGCCCCAACGCCAATATTTTTAGCGGGGTCTTTTGCTAAGTTATAAACAACCATAGCAAGACCGCCAACAACGATAACGCCTAGTGCGATACCTACATATTTTGTCGCTTGAAATATAGTTCCAACGCCGTCTGTAATATCAACACCAACGTCAACAATACTATCCCAAGTGCTTTCGGCAATCTTAACACCTTGTTTAGTCATATATTTACGCAAATCGCTTGTGTTTGCAGTTGAATTTCCTCTTATTCTCCAAGCCTTTAACCATAAGCCATTCGCTATTTTTTTACCGAAATTGGACTTCAAATCTTGATGCCATTGTATCCAATTTTCCGCTTGACTGTTATACTGTGGCATACCACTAATAACGTCTGCTTTTCCTGTCATTAATCCCATTTTTCTTTTATAAATGTTATCATTACGCTAGTAAAACTAAATTTGTTCTTACATTCAAATCTCCACTTAACTCATATTCTATAAAATCAGAGCCATTAAGTCTTCCTGTAATTAAATTCGTACTAGAAGGTACGTCACAAAGCAAATTTCCCGATACTGCACTAGCAACCAAAGTGTGTGTGAAACTTGTGTTTTCAGTTGGCTTAGGTAAGAACTTGCATTTATGACTACTAGGCATATTCAATATTTTATTTATAGTTAATCCACTACCGCTAGTTGTGAATATTCCAACGTAAGCGTATGCCGTAGGTATCGTAAGTGTATTTGCTGAAAATATACTAGGGTTAGTTAAGTCTAAAACCTGTTCCCAATTACTATAACCTGTCCTATATTTTTTGCGAAGAAATACGCTACCCGAAGTTAAATTAATTAAACCTTCGTCATTCACTTCGCATTGTTCCATATTAAACGTACTGATAGTTGCGTTCAAAATACTATTATTTGAAACTTCGGTTGTACCGATTATAGTATTCGTAAGCGGGTTAGTAAAACCAAATAGACCACCTTGCGTTGTCGTACAACTTGCGATAGTAGTATTAATAACAGTTCCGTTAAACTCAAATTTAGAATTACTAAAACAATTATTATTATAAATACCGCTATTAAAATCTATGTTGCACTTTAAATTAATTGTACCTCCCGAAGCGACATTGTTACCTTGAACAGTTCCATAACAAGAAATCATTAAAATCTGACCACTTGAGGTTACTGAATTGTTACTTATTAACCCAAAATGCGGGACAGGAGCGGGAGGTGGTGTAGGAGTTGTATCTTTAATTTCCCCACCGCTAGTGACTACATTCCAAAAATAAGAACAAGAACTGTTAGTTGCGACCATTAAACCACCACCTAAAACCTTGTTAAACATTACCACACTTCTTCCCCATTGGAAATCCCTTAAAGCACTTGTGCCTTTTGCCCCTTCAAAAAAATCTACCTCGTTTCCATTTGCGTCTGCTCTATAAACTACTTTATTTGAATACAAATCATATCTCACAAAATCAAAAACACGCTTGTAGCCGTTTGTTATTGTTTTTGGTAAAAGTTGCCAATTTGTTGTGTCTAAAGTAGGGTCAGTACCCCAAACGCCTGTTAAGTTCTTATAATGTCTGTTATACCAAATAACTACCTTTCCAACAACAACAGGTAAAACATTCACCGACCATATACCTAAAAAACCCGTATAACCACTAACTCCCGAATAATCGCCCGTGCCTTGATAGTCTGCGTTTAAAAATATACCACTACCCGCAGTTGTTGTTATTCCGTTATTTGCAATACCTTGAACGATAACGCCACCGTCAGCGTTCAAAGGGTCTGTAATCTGATATAATTGCCCTTCAATAACAGTACCCGCTACAACCAAAGCAATCATACTTGCATTAGTCAAAGCAATAATACCACCATTTACGGTGACTACTGTTTTTGTTCCGTCGTCAGTTGCGGTAACACCCTTTCCGACAAAGTTCATAGTTGTACGACTAGGTAAGGAAATTCCCTCGTCTTGAACGGTGTTGTATGTGCCTACTCCACCACCGCTTCCTCCCGCAACTCCTATATAGTCAGTATTACTACAAACAGAAAGATATAAACTACCACCGTTAGTGCTTATTACTGCCGTAGAACTTGCGTTTATTTTAAATCCTAGAGGTGCAACAACCGTTATACTGTGAGCACTAGCATTATTGCTTTTGTCAATAATATATAATTTGTATTGAGTACTCCAATAATTTTCGGGAATAGATAGCAATTCGATTACTACCGCACCTAGAGAAGTATCACAAAGCAAAACAACGTCGTCTTGCTTAACAATATTTATCAACCCCGATACGGTGCGGATATTATTTGGATATTTTTGTGTGAATAACTGTCCCATTTATAATAATTTTTTACTTTCTCTTGCTTCTTTAAAAAAGAATTTTCGTAAATCTTTTTGTTCGTAATAAAAGGCAAAAGTAACCGTGTTACCCGCCAAAACTTTATACTGAATAACGTCCATTCCATTAGGAATAAAAGGTCTGTTCAAACTGTTGTAAATATCAAAGAATACAATCTCTTGAATAACTTGCATATTATCCACTTTCAACGCTAATTGCATTGGCTCGACAAGTTGCTCTCCTGTTATTCTCTTATTTTTGAAGATTAACGGCTGATTGATTTGACTTTGGTATGTAGCACCCGAAAATGTGAATTTCGCATTAACTAAGTGAGTAGGGTTTGCTAGGATATTAAACAATACGTCAGAGTAACTAACAATATCACCCGCAACCTGTATTTTGTTGTTTAAGTTGCCCGAAGTTGAGAATAAATAATCCAAAGGCTCTGACGGGTTAAATAACTCAACATTGAAATCTAACGCTGAATTATTATTCATTGTCAAAATCAACTCTCGTAGTTTTTTACCCTTGTAGTAGCCGATATTCTTTACATTATCCTCTTGTTTGCCCTTACTTAAAATAAATTTATCTACGCCCTCAACGATTACTTTCTGACTGCTTGGTACGATAATACGTTTAGTTGTGCCACCTCTACCGTTGCCGATAATTCTTGCACTTTGATTTTCTTGAACAGGCACTTGTCTTGAACTCGGCACTCCTCCGCTTCTAATTGGTTTAACCATTCTTCTAGTCGGACTTGCACTTCTTGGTGCAACTCTCGGTGAACTTGGTCTTTTATTTCCCTCAACTATAACTTTTCTACCTTTTGGTACGATAACTCGCTTAACGGGTGTTCTTTGGCTTCTTTTTTTGTTTACCGTTCTGTTTACTCCGTTAAGAGAACTCTTGAAGTCGCTACCGTTAAATTGACTAAAATCAATATCGTAAACATAGTCGTCTAAATCCTCTTGCTCTTGGTCAACCTCTCCACCAAATTTACTTACTACTTGATATTCTTCGCCGTCACCGTCTTCCTCGTACAAGTCGTCGTCCTCTTCGTCGCCTTCTGCGTCGTAGTATTCCTCGCTATCATAGTTATCGTAACCGTTGTTAACAAAACTGTTTAACTCCTGTTCATAACTATTTTGATTGTATGTGTTAGTTGGCTCTGTCATTTTAACTTAATAATTGTGCATACTCCTTATTTTCAAACTTGTTTATGTAATCCAAAATTTTACGCATACGTTGAATGTTGCCGTCTGTCTGTGCTTTTAAGAACACTTTGGCAAAAACTGTGATAGCGTCAATTTTTGAAAATCCAAGTCCCAAATATATATATAATGCGTTAATATCTGCCCCAAATTCGTTAGAAACTTGTAAACCAATTTTAGAATTTTTGTACTTGTGTGAAAATTCGTGTAAAAGTATCATCATTCGCATAGGAATAGTGTACGGCATAAATTTAATCGCACTCGTTTCAATGATACCCGAATTGTGTCCAATTCTAGCGGGTGTACTCAATATTTGTCCCGAAACGAAATCTTTAATTACAGGGAAATATTTAATATTGAATTTAGCGTCGGGCGTTTGGTAAATAGTGCCTTTTGCTTTAGGCATTTCAAATCCGCAAACTTGACTGAAATTGATAGCCAATTGAACAAAGTCTTCTGTTTCTTTGTCAATCCAAATATTGTATTTCTTTAGTGGGGTTTCTTCAATTTTAACGTCAAAACTTTGGTCATTAGGATTTTGAACATTCATACACCCGATAAAAAGTTTCTTTGGAGAAACAGGGAAAGAGAATTGTATCTCTCTAGTGTTCTCAACGTCTATCTCTCTACTTGCGTACTTGCTATTTTTTTTATTTAACTCTTCCGACCAAACACGAAAACGCTTCTTTCCATTACAAGTTATTGTAATATTTAATGTCATTGGTCTGTTTCCACTTTCGTATATCGTGTGCATAGTGTAGCAAGGGTTTTTTGGTTATTTTTTATTTTTACTTCCTCTTGTTATGGCGAATATAATAATGCCAAGAACTAATACTCCGCCACCGATAATTAGTCCCATTTTTAATTTCTTTGACATTCCACTCTCTTTTTTAGAGATAACCTTGCCGTTTTTGTCGGTAACAACCGTAGTTGTAGTTCCGTCAGCCTTTTTAGTTTCTGTCGTAGTATTTCCTTTGTCGTCTTTCGTTACCTTAACCTCGTCCTTTTTGGTTTCGTCCGCAGTAGGCGTAGGTGTTGGTGTTGGTGTCGGCGTAGGTGTTGGTGTAGGTGTTGGTGTCGGCGTAGGTGTCGTTGCTCTGCTTTTTTCCCACTCTGCACCATACGTTTTATATGCGTTTAGGGTTTTTACACCATACTCACCGTCTATTGCATTTTCACCCGAAACTAATTTTTTCGTTGACTTGCTAATGTAGTCTAAATTTACACCTCTTGAAACCGCATAACGCTGAAAGGCTTTAACTTCCTCTTTGTTTTTGGCATCAATGTTCAAGTAGTAGTCTTTTGGACTAACTCTTTTACTGTTAACGATTATCGGATATGTCGTCTTTACTATCATTACTTTCCTTTTTTATTTTTTGTTGAATAATAAATAATACCACCAACTAACGCTAGAGCACCTACCACGATAATCATTTTCGTAGTTTTACTCATACCTTCTTTTTTTGTTGTTGTTGTTGTAACTTCAACAGGAGGAGGAGTAGGGTCTTTTTTACCTAGTCCAAAAATATCTAAAACGCTATCAACGATACCGCTTTCATTTGCTTTTACCCAAATGCCTTTTGCTTTGTCCCAATTAAGACCTTTTTTCTTATTCTCGTCAACTAAAGCCTGTGTAGGCGTTGTTGCGGGAGTGTCGTTTGCGTTTAAATAATAATCTCTCGGATTAACCCTTTTTTTATTAATGATAATAGGGTATGCAGTTTGTATTTTCATTTTCTTACTTATTTGTAATTGCTTTGATTTCCATTTTGTCCGTGAACTTACCGTGCTTAATTAAGTTGTAAACTTTCAAACCGTACTTGCTTCTGCCTTCGTTTTTGTCTTTGCCTATTAATGCGTGTGCAACCACTAAACCTAACGCTACACTTACACCTATTATAATCTTTTTTTTCGTTGTCATAACCGTCCTTTATTTATAATCCACCAATAGAGTAACACCAACCGCCTTTAATAGTAGAACCTTTAGCGTATTTCTCCACAGACACAACACTCGCATTTTGAGAATAATCTGACATTCCTAATGCAAAATCTTTTGCCTCCGCTTTGCTTTCTGCAAAAACCTCAAACTCTTGCTCCTCGCCCGTTTTTTTATTTCTAATAACAACGATGTACTCTCTTTCGCCTATCGCTCCACCTGTGCGATATTCATCATTGTCATCATCATTACCCCTTCTTCTTCGTTCCTTCTTCTCACGTTCTTCTTCTTCCGCTTCTTCTATAAAGTCGTTGTGTTCGTGTTTACTAATAATATCTATATCTGACATTTTAGTTTTATGACCTATTGCGTTATGATACAATACTGTTTCTAAAACTTGTTCGGAAATTAGTTTCTTAATTTCATCAATATTATCAACATTATCTAAATCTTCATATCCAACAAAAGCATCAGTATTCCAAGTGTTCTTTCCTTCCCTATCTAAAATCCAATAAGTTGCTTTGAAATGTACTCTTTTCTTTCCGTCAGGTAATTTTTCAACGTAGTATTCGTCATTTAAAGTTTCATTATCAAGTAATCGAAAATTATATTCAACCGAATCTGCCTTTTTACCACCATCAATAGTAGAGCCTTTAGCGTATTTGTATAAATTCCAAGTGTCAGAATTTTCACTATCATCATCTTTATTTAGTAAGGTAGTGGCTAATGCTAATTTAGGCATATCTCCTAATCTTATCAAAGATTGAACGGATAGTTTTTGCTTTTCAGTTAATTTACTGTATTTTTTTTCGTATTCTGCGTCAGTCATACTTTCCGCCAACTTATAAATTTTTACACTATCCATTTTCTTATTTTTTTAAATCTCTTAATGTTTCAATACCTAAAAAGAAAACTAACAAAACCGCTAGAGTTTGTATCCTGTTTTCCCAAACGACTTCTTTCATATCTCGTTTGAACTCACCCGAAGTGTAGTACGTTTCAACTGCCATTGTCTTATTATTTAGTTGTTTTATCTAATCCGAAACGGTAAACTGCATAAAATCCCGCTAGAGCACCTACTACTGCACCGATTATTTTGTTCTTTTGACTAGGCATTGGTATCCAACCTTTTTTCTCTGCGTAATAAGTCGCACCGAAACCCGCTAAAGCACCAACGATTATCCCGTCAAGGTAGCGTTTCTTTTTCTCTTCGGTATTTACTGTTTTACCTACAACTTTAATACTTCCGCTTCCTTCTTTTGGAGGAGTAGTTGTTTTTGTATCTCCGTCAGCACCGCTAGTAGTGTTAGTGTTAATTTCTTTGGTAATAACCTGTCTGATACAAGTCAAAGGAATAACCATAACGCCTTTGTATAAAACGAAAGCGGGTTTACCTTTGGAGGTTTTCATTTCCCCCGATATAATGTCACCCTTTTGGAATTGCTTTGTTTTAATCGCAGTAGGTCTGTGCGGTTGTCCCGTAGATATTACATACGGGGTTTTAAATTCTTTGGTTGCTACGAAATCTGCCATTTTTTATTTTTTTTAATTATTTCGCTTTAAATAAAGCGTTACTTTTTTCACCCACGCTTTTAAGTGTATCTTCACCGTATTTAGCAACTAGACCTTGAGAGCCTTGAGCAATACAACCAAATGCCTTCATAGGGTCAGTAGGATTGCTTTTTATACAGTCTATCTGTATTTTTACAATATCCGTCAAAGCAAATTTCTCTTTGTCCGATAAAGTATTATACATATCAAAAAACGCTTTCTTTTGAGTATCCGTCAACGGTTTTTTTGAAGCGTCAGCGAAAAGACTTAAAAAAGCATTTGCGTCTAAAGGCTTTTCCGAAGTGCCTGTTGGAGTTGTATCTGCTATTTTTGGTTTCTTGTAGTTTTGATACAATAAATAACCGATTACGCCTACAACTACAACCGCAGTTCCGCCTATTAATACTTTATGAGTTGTGCTAAAATTCATTGCTAATTGTCTTTTTTTACTTGAACTTTTTTTAACTCTTTTTTGTGCTTATTGTATTGGTTGTAAACTAAAACGCCAATACCTATCACAACTAGAGCACCTAAAATGTTTTTCATTGTTTATGTTTTTATAATCCACCAATCTCGTAACACCAACCGCCCATACTTCCACCGTGTCCGTATTGTTGATTGCTAGTTAATTCAGCATTAGTTCCACCGATTAGCATACCGTCTTGGCTACTTTCCGAAGTTCCGCCCCAACCTTCCATATTACCGCCGTTAGCGTATGATATTTTTTTTCCGTTCTTACCCTTCATTATTTCTTTATTACTCATACCTTCAACATTAGAGCCTTTAGCGAAAACACCTCGCTTTTCCGCCCATTCGTATTTTGATAATTCGTATTTGTAATCATCTTCGGCAACGTGCAAAAATTCAGTAGGGGTGCTTGTCCCACCAAAACCATTTACAAATATGGTATAATATTTTGTTTTTGGATTTTGCCTTAATTCAATATCAGTTCCATTTTTAGACGTATGTTTTTTTAATGTTATATCATAGCCAAACTTATAATCTCCACCTTTAACAGTAGAGCCTTTAGCGTATTTACCCGAAATCATATCAACCATTTTTGCTATTGCTACTTTTGTGTAATAATTTTCACCCCAAGCGTTTTCTTCGGTATCGTATTTATAAACTTGTAATGCGTTTTCAACATCACTTATTTCAAAGCCTTGTTCTCTCGCAAAATTCATTAACCCCTCTCTTGCAGATTGTTCCGATTGGTTTCTATAAATGTTGTTTATATACGACCTATATTCGCCACCGCCTTTAACAGTAGAGCCTTTACCAAACTTCACACCTTTCTTAACATAGAAACCGTCATAAATGTCTGCCCCGTCAATATATGTTGTCTTGCCGTTGCGTTCAACTTCAAGTTCGTTAATCATACGTTTAGGAACGTAGTTTGATTTGCTAGATAATAGTTTCTTTGCCATTTTTATTTATTTTAATTTTTTTTGTCTGTATTGGTTGCTAGTTAATTCAGCGTTAGTTCCACCGATTGCTTTTGCCATTGTTTAATTATTTTTTTGTTAGTTTTGATATTTGAGTGCCAATAATATTCCCTGCAATTAGTCCAAGTAAACCAAAGCCTACATACCCCCAATTCCCCTTCTTCTTTTTATGTGCAAAATAAACTCCACCTGCTAACCCTATTATGCCAAACAAAGAATTAAATTTATATTCACCTGTTAAATTGTTAGATAAATTTCCTGATATTGAGTCTTTAGAAATTAACATAAACGAGCCTGTTGGGTCGTATTGAGTTAAAGCTAAACCATTGTCTAATAACAATCCATTACCAATAACACCTACAACATTAACACTTCTTGGGGCTACCTCTTTGCTTTGCGAAGTAATTTTACCGTTTTCTACTTTGTATAAAATAGGGGTGAAGTTTGGCGCAAATAAAATTTTTGAAGGAATTGGAAAATCTTTTAAAAAAGAAGGGAAAACATACCCTTCTATTTGTTCATTGCTTTTTTGTGCTGTACCTTTGATTATTTTTGTTTCCATTTCTTTATTATTTTTTTGTTACTCCGTAAATTAACATTCCTATACCTCCTAAGATTACAATAGTTCCAAAAATTTTACCTCTTAATTTGTCGTTTCTAAACTCCATTTTTATTTATTTTTTAGACTTGTATTTTAATATAACAAACGCAGTAATCCCTAAAGCAAGGATAAGTCCGCCAACAATGATTGCTACCTTTGTTGTGCTTCTTTTTTTCTTTTGGTCTTTAGTTTCTTCTGCCATTATTTCCCTTTTCCTGTTCTTGATTTATAAATAATAAAACCAATAATACCTAGAACTAACACAGAGCCACCAATGATAAGTGCCATTTTCATACCCTTACTCATTCCGCTAACACTTTCGGGTGTGTAGTATTCAATATTACCGTCCGCACCTTGTACGGCAACAACCTCTTCGGGTGCAAACTCAACTCCCGCTATTTTTTTGCCACTTCCGTCCACCGTTTCAACAATTTCTTTGCCTTTTGGTATGTCGGTTGCGTCAAACTTTTGCCCCGCCACCTCTACAACATTTTGAGGAGGTGTGCTTGGTGTTGCGGGAGGTAATTCTTTTGTAAAAACGTCTTTCCCTGTATCGTTTGGAGTTTTATTTTGTTCTGCTTTTTTTTCTTCTGCCGTTGGCGGAGGTAAAGGGGGTAACGGAGGTAATGGAGGTGGAGGTGTTTGTCCTTTCGCCTTTGCGTCTGCAATTTCCTTTTCTCTTTTTGCTTTCTTCTCGTTATGTTCTTTTACCCTTTTATCTCTCGCTACTTGCCTGTTACCTTGCTTTATGTTCCTATCTTCCCAATCGCTTTGCTTCTCTTCTTTTGTTTTATGGTGTACTAATTTTTTTGCACCGTCTTTTATTTTTGCACCTGTCTTTTTTACTCCTGTTGCTACCGTTTTGGACGCTTTAACAACGGCTCTGCCAACTTTTTTAGCAACCTTTCCGATAAATTTACCAACCTTAACAAATCCTTTTCCAATGGCTTTAAAACCTTTGCCTATCCCTTTTCCAACAGACTTAAATGCTTTTCCAACCTTTTCTCCTTTAGCGTTATAGAAGTTTTCCCCGTCAGCACTAAAATATTCTTCGTTATTATCATAATAACCCCCTTCTACATATCTGTAAAGATTGCCTTCCGCACTTAAATATAAATTGTCGCCAATAGGCGTTAAGTTAACTCCTTCGGCACTACTTAAAAATTCACTACTTTCAGCACCGCTTTCTGCACCGTCAAAAGAGTAGTCCAAAAAATGATAGTCACCATAAACTAAAC